>DAOVJP010000252.1 GCA_030673205.1 Thermoplasmata archaeon | reverse complement strand
TGCTGCTTTTTCTATTGTTCTATTCCGTGGGGATCGATAGGTTCAACGTTCTCCTGGTGTATGCCTTTGGGGGCTGGGTGGCCATTCTGGGACTGGAGGCGATATGGCCAAAGGGCATACGTTTCCGGAGGAGGGATGTGTCCGGGCCAGTTATCAAAAAGATACTGGGCTTTTCCTCCGTGGTCTTCGCCAGCACCCTGGCATACACTCTTCTGAACCAATCCCCCATGATCGCTCTCGGCATATTCAAGGGGAGCCTGGACGTTGCGCTGTACGCCGTGCCCTTTACCCTGACGATCGCCTATGGGATCGTTCCAATAGCCATATTGACAATAGCCATGCCCAAGATATCCCATGCAAAAATGGAGGAGAGGGCTCTGGACATATTCCACCAATCCTCTCTTCTCATCCTGGTAACGGGAGTGCTATTGGTGGCGGCAACGGTTCTCATGGGCCGCTGGCTGCTCACTTTCCTCTTCACATCTATGTACGAGGGGTCATACATTCCCCTGGTGATACTGGCCGTTGGCTCCATCTTCCTTGGTCTGAGAAATGCTTTCGGCGCATTGTGGCAGGGTGGAGGAAGGCCGAGATTGTCAGCCTATGATGCCGTTGGAGGAGCGGTGGTTGCAATAGTTGTCGCCCTGTGGCTCATCCCCACATATTCCGTTGTTGGGGCCAGCCTGGCCTATGCTTTCGGGTGGGGGACCAGCGTGGTAATAAGTGGTTGTTTCTGGATGCGGTTGAAGAAGGGGAAATTGAGATTGGATTATTCTTCCGACCGCTATCCGGTATCTCGAAGGACGAAGTCGTAGACGCGGAGCATCTTCTCGGTCACACGCTCCCAGCTTCTGTTATGAACGACGTACTCTCTGGCTCTGGCGCCCATCTTATTCGCCTTCTCGTTATCGGATAGGAGCGTATGGATCGCGTTCGCCATCTGTTCCGGATGCCCATCAGGCACAACGGCCCCCAGATCTTCGTGATCCACGCCGCTGTATGTTCCACCTACCGTGGACAAGATGACGGGCTTTCCGGCGGACAATGCCTCCAACGTGGTAAGGCTGGTGCATATGGGCCGCCCTTTTTCCAGCCCCTCCCGCACGCTGGACAATGGGTGTTCTCTGACAAGCGGTATGTGGGTGAAGGAATTTATGATGATATCTGCGGAGTTATAATATGCGGGGAGCCGGGCATGCGGTATCTCGCCTGCCAACGTGATCCTGTTCTCCATCTTCTCCTCCTTTATTCTCTTTGCAAGGCTACGTCGGAGCGGTCCTCCGCCTGCCAGCAGAAGGTGCGATTCCTGGCCTTCTCCCCCTTTCTGTCTCTCCCTCCCTTTCTGCTTCTCTACCCCCCCATCATACTCCTTTACGTACTCTATGAAGCCCTCCAGGACGTTCTCCACTCCGTTCTTGGGGGCAAAACGCCTGATGCATACGATCAAGCGCCCGTCATCCTCTAGTTTGCATCTTCTTCTGATCTCTTTTCCTCTTCTGAACCTTCCCCTCTCTACTTTGATCTCTTTCTCTTTTGAGCCCCCTTCTTCTCCCCCTCTGTCCGGGCTGAACATCTCCGTGTCCACCCCGTTCGGTATCAGGAACACTTTTTTCCTGTCTGCCCCAAGCTCGCTCCTTGCCCAGCGCCCGATGGTGCTGTCCACCACGATGATGGCATCGGCCCTTTTCACAGCCTTTTTCTCCATCCATCTTATGAAGCGGAAGGAGAAGGAGCTTCGTTTCACCCGTTCTCTGGAAAGTGCTTCCAGACTTGGATAGCCGTGGATATGCAATACCATGGGTCGTTCTCTGTCCAGGAACCCGATGCCCGCGAAGAACGGCCCGTGTACGTGGTATATGTCCACTCCTTTTCGCAGCCGCCACGCCCTCTTCGTGGTTTGAAAGAACGCCTGGAGGCTCGTGAGTCTTCTCGGGAAGAGCAATTTCTCCTGGTATACCTCGACCTTCCCATCCTTCCAGTGCCCCGTCCTCTTCTCCCCTTCCTCCCTCATGTGCACCACGGCCACATCGTGCTCTCTTGCCAGTATCCGAGATGTCTGCCTCGTGCCGTTAGGCGGTCCCCCGGTCTGTGGCCAGTACATGCCGACCCGGAGTATCTTCATCCGCCCCCCTCCGGGCTATGCTCATGTATCATGGTGCCCCCTTCTTCTCCGGAACATGTTCGTACGTCATGGTGCCCCCTTCTTCTCCGGAACATGTTCGTACGTCATGGTGCCCCCTTCTTCTCCAGAATATGCTCATACATCCCGAGCACCTGCCCCATCAACCGCTCCCATGTGTAGTGTCGGGCATGCTCCAGTACGCTCTTCTCGGCCCATTCTTTGCACAAAGCCGAACGCAGGCCAGACACAAGGGAACCCACATCATCTGGCTCAACGAGTATGCCCACATCATCTGTCACCACCTCCGGCACTCCTCCGACCCTCGTGGCGACCACCGGCCTCCCGCACCCGAAGGCCTCGAAGAGCACGGTCGGGACGCCCTCGTTCAAACTGGGCAGCGTGAAGAGGTCGGAGGCGTTCATCCACAAGGGAATGTCCGCATGAGGTTTGGACCCTACGAGTTTGAAATGCTCTTCCAGGCCATGTTTCTTTATCCTCTCCTCCAAAGCCTTTCTCTCCGGTCCCCCTCCAACGATAATGAACAACAGCTCCTCACCCTTCCTTTCCCTCGCCAGGACATGAGCCGCCTCCACGAGCGCGATCTGGTTCTTCACATCGTCCAAATGACCAACGGTGAGGATGATCTTCCTATCCAGGGGCAGCCCTAATCTTTTCCTCACCTTTTGCTTGTCCATGGGGTGGAACAGGGCGGGGTCGTAGCCGTTGGAAACCACCTCTATGCTCTCCTCGCTGATGTCCAGGGCCTGTACCATGGCCCGCCTGTTGCTCTCACTCACCGTGATGGCACCGTCTGCTTTGGCCAAGATCTCTTTGACAGTCTCTTTCCAGAAACCGCCTTCGG
>DAOVJP010000437.1 GCA_030673205.1 Thermoplasmata archaeon | reverse complement strand
CAGCCCACCTATCTTAGTAAAGACTTGTTCTACCTCGAATGTATCTGCGTCTATGATGTATCCCTTGTGTCCACCTATGATAATATTAATATCACCGTGGAAATCGAGGATTGAGGGTCTAGTGGTGAAGAAATCGCCATAGATGGTCCTATTGAGAACCACCTCCTTCTCTATCCGTCCGGTGACTCCGTTGATCCGGACGATGTCCGACTCCATATGAGAAAGGGAGCTCGTAGCTTCGATGGTCGCTGATAGGACCTTGTAGCCATCCCCGCGTTTCTCTATTGAGATGCTCCGAGGCCAGACCTTTTCGAATTCGACCTCCCAGTTGACCGTTCCATCATTCGCGATGCTCTGTACAGTTCCAGTGTTGTCGACTACTATTAGATCGTAGGTCCCGTCTTCCAGGGGTAGGGCCATCACCTGACTATATCTCCCCAATTTGTTTCCCAGGGCGATCGATGTAGGTGATTTCAATCCATCATCGATTTCGTACCACACTAATCGGCCGGATGAGAGACCCAGAACGATTTCCAACACTCCATCGTCATCGAGGTCCAGCACTAAGGGGCCTGCCTTGATGGTCTCCGCCCCGCTGTAATGGAAGAGGATGCTGCCATCTTTACCAGATATCCCGACGACCTCAGTATTGTTGTGGCACAGTATCACATCTGAGTGATTGTCCCCATCGATGTCCACAGAGGTCAGGCTGTTGACGGTCTGGGTCGTGAACTCATATAGGTCTGTGGTCTTCACATAGTCATAGAAGACATCGCCTGGTATGGTGGATGAGTAAGAATGGACAGTATCCTGTCCATCGTACATCCAATCAAGGCCTTCCGCTGACGCCAATCCGCCGACGGCGCAAAGAACCACGGGTAACCCAATGATGAGGACTCCGAGGATGACATAATCCCTTATATCCAAGATGCCACGCTTCCTTTTAATAATTCGGCGGATGTCACAAGACATATGTTGCTTCGATCGAACCTCTCTGGTATGCTCACAAAGACCCTACTATCGAGGTGTTAATAGATTGCCCAATAATTTCACTCAATATATAAACCGTTCGAGCAGTACCTCAGATTAGTGTTCTCGGTCCATATCACATGCACTTGGCCAAAGGCGTCCATTGCGGTGGTGATGTCATGACAATCATAGACCTCGTTGTCATTAATGAACATCTCCGCACATAGTATCTCACCATTGTTGTCGATCTTCGTATAATAGACACTCACCTTCGCACTAGGGATGGGCCACCAATTACCTCTAAAGACTTGTGCCAAAGATATTATTTCAAGGCGATTATCGACGTCCAAGCGTACGACGGATCGGATGTGTGTATAGGATCTGAATGTAGGGACCCACCAGTAATCGTCCGGCAAGAACATCTTCTCATCTATCACCTTGGTAGCATTCAGGAAGAGCTTCTGATAGCATAGAGCATGTCGTTGAGGAGAACTCTCGTTGACGATCTTGTCGTATATTATGTGTACATATCTGTCCCTGTTGTTAT
>DAOVJP010000408.1 GCA_030673205.1 Thermoplasmata archaeon | reverse complement strand
TCTCTGCCTCACTTTTCCATTCACCTCCAGAAGAAGCTCCAGGTCCATGTCTCCTGCCCTCCCTTCTTTCTCCAGTGCCTCCGCCCTCTCTCCTTCCTCCTCCTCCTTCTTCTCCGCCCTCTCTCCTTTCACCAACTCTTCCGCCCTCATTATCTCCGATATAGGGGCGAAACCGTCATAGCCCTTGGCCACGGTCCACGGCATCCCCTTCTCCTTCGCCTCGGACTGAATATCCCTGGCGGTGAGGTCGAGGAAGACAGCGTAGCCAATTATGCGGCTGGCCGCTTCCTGGGGAGAGATGGCGTTCATAACATCATCCATGACCACTGCCAATTCCACCTCGTGATCTATCCTGCCGATGCCTCTGGGCAGCTCGACCCTCCCTCCTCCTGGCACGAGGCTCGTAGAGGGTTTGAGAAAGAATACGGGCTCCTTCGGAACGGGGTTGTTCAACTCCTTTGCATGTTCCACATAATTCCTTCCAACACACAATATCTTGCCTGGACGGATAGTTTCCCCATCGATGAACACAAGCGAGGGCATGTAGAGGAGAACGGTAGAGGGGTACAAAAAATGTTACCTGTATTTTCGATTCCTGTCCAGAAGCGCACATATCCTCTCGGCGGATGAAGAGTCCACCGCTTCATCTTTGGCAAGGTCTTGGACATACTCCTTCGCTTCTCTCAATGAGTTGCGGGAGCCCTTGGTTATCAGGTTGGCTATGAAGACGTTGACATAGTCCTCCTTCATTTCCGAGTCCTTCAATATCTCCCTCAGGTCGTATTCGAAGCTCCGGGCGTATCGTATGTTCAACATAGGCACTCTCTCGGAGTTGCCACTCCTCCGATTCTTTATCTGGGCCTTCGATGGTTTTCTTCTTCTCTGTGCCAAAGCAAACACTCCATGCGTCCCCACCGAGAGAAGAAAAGATGTATGGGGGACACATTTGAAGCACGCTTATGTCTCACTCATGTCGATTCTCCGACCCGGGCAGGTGGACATCCCTATATCCTCCTCACTCTTAACTGTTGTCCACACCCTGGTCAGAAGGTTATGTAGATGCCGTACGCCCCGTTGCCGATCAATGTGCAATCCACAAACTGGACGGTGCTGGAACTCTTCAGGTATACTCCTGCGTTGGAGTTGTAGTTGAAGATACACTCCAACAACAAGCCTGTGGAATGGTCCATGTAAAGTCCGTCCACATTATTGCTGGAACACTCCACACTATCCAATTCCACATTGTCTACATGGTCGGCGTAGATGCCATAGTCCCCGTTGATCACGCTCAACCCGCTTATGCTCACATCCGACGCAGATATGTATATGCCCATACCAGAGCCGCCAGCGTCGATGATCGTGGCGCCAGCACCCGCCCCCCTCAGCGTTAGGGGCTGCCAGATGGTCAAATTCTCGTAGTACGTGCCGTTAGCCACGATTATGGTGTCGTAGGGATTGGCGGCGTCGATGGCCTCCTGGATGGTGAGATAGTACACGCCAGAGTTCATGTTCTGCACCGTCCCCGTCGGGTTGGATATCACGGTGGCGGCGTTACCGCCGGAAACACTATCGTTGGTCGTGGGAGAGCTTGCCGTCACGTTTGCCCAGTTGGTGTGGTTGCCATATTCAAGAACCATTATGTCCAATTCGATATAGAACCATTCTCCAGGACCCAGCGGGCCTGGGAAGAAC
>DAOVJP010000039.1 GCA_030673205.1 Thermoplasmata archaeon | reverse complement strand
GGGGGGGGGGGAGAGGGGGGCAGGGGCAGGGGGCCTGAGTATAGGAGATGGAGAGGCTGGGGTTGGAGATGTGGGAGGAGTTGAAATGGAGAATGGAGAGGAGGAGAGAAAGGATGCCTTTGGCGGGTAGAGAAAAAAAGCTCATCGCTGTCCTCCTGGGAATGTCCTGTCTTGTCCCGTTGTTCCACGAAGCAACAGGAGGCGAGACCGATCAGACAATCATAGATATACGGGACCTGGAACTGGAAAAGATCAGTGAACTGATGCCGGGGGACAATGGGGTCGATGACCATTCTCCCAATGCGATAGTGTTCGACAACAAACTGTGGGTGTTTTGGATAGCCAGAGGGTTGGAGGCGGAGAATGATACGGGGAATCTGGCCTATAGCGTGTTCAATGGTAAGACGTGGGCAGATAAGATATCCTTAGCTCCAACATCGGATGGGGAGGAGAGGGGTGTGTCTCTCACTGCCTCCGACCAGTGCCTATATGTGGTTTGGAACACAGATTCGCCCACACATGCGAACGGCACGGATTGGGACATAGTAGGCACACGTTACACTCCAGGGGGAGGATGGGATGACGTTGGGGAGATAACGGAGGAAGGGGATGAGCTCAACGATCATGCCCCCTCCGTCCAGGTTGTGAACGGAGAGGCAGTGGTCATGTGGCAGAGGGATACCGGGGAGAAGATGGATATAGTGATCCGGGTGTGGGAAGATGCCCAGAACGGCATGGGCGAGGTATATGTGCCCACACAGGAATGGAAAGGAAGCAGCATCTCCTTATCCTCCACCATATTCAATGAAGAGCTTTGGTTATCCTGGGTCTCGGACGACACCAACAACACCCATGATGGGGATTGGGACATCCTGGCCGCCCGGTATGCAAATGGGATATTGGACGCGCCTAGCGATCTTACCCTTCCCAGGAATGAAGGAGATGACGCCCGCCCGCACATATTCTCCTTCAAAGAACAGCTCCATGTCATCTGGCAGACCGGCGACAAGGGCTTGGGAACAGGGGCGGATGACGACCTAGCCATATCCCACTACATCCCTGTGAATGACACATGGGGAGTTCCGGAGGAATACACATCCGTCCACGATACAGGGAATGATAATTATCCATTCTTCACAGCATATGGGGACATGGGCCTGGTCATATGGCAGACATCGGACCCTTCCACTAGCAGTGGGATCGATTGGGACATAGTCATATCGACATTGGATAACGTCAATATATCCGATCTATCCTCTGTGTTGGAGTTGACACCCGCCAAAGATGGAATGGATGACGGGAGCTTCTATCAGAGGGGGTTCTCGGCTGTGGAGTACCAGGATGTCCTCTATGTATTCTGGCAAACACAGAACCCCGACCTATCAGAAGGAACCGATCCGGATATCGTATATCGTTGCCTTTTCCTCCCGTCCGATGAAATAAGGGAGGAGGGGGGGAAGGAGAGCGAACAGAATGATGCGTTGATCCTAGCTATCGCCTTGGGGGCGGCCGTTTTTGTCGCCACGACCTTGCTCACAGCTCGTGCAACACGTCATCTACGACAGGGGAGAAAAAAGAAGAGCAACGATGAACACGGGTCGAGCGATATGGATAAGAGGGAATGATCTTTCCATTCCCTACCTCCATCTTTCCTTTCCATTCCTCTATCTCCCCAGTCCATTCCTCTATCTCCCCAGTCCATTCCTCCATCTCCCCATTCTCTCGCTTTTTTACTACCTAAACTATAAGTACCTATGTACACTATATAGACATGCGAATATGAGCATATCTCGTGTAAAAGTGAGCATATTCCCTAAGGTTTGCTCTGTCACGATGTGACATGCCCTGTCCATCAGATAGTGCACGGGATAAGAGAGGTTCAAAGCGAAGGTGGGATGAGAGATGATGAGAGAAAGAGGTAGAAAGCCCCTTGTTGGAGCAAGTATTCTGATCGCGTTGATGTTCCTGTTGCCAGCGACAGGCGTGCTGGCGGACAACACCGACCAGCAGATATCGTTGGGATCCGCAGAGGACGGAAGTTTGTCCGGCTCGGGAGCAAAGGACTACTATTATTTTACACTGGGTTCCGACTATACGGGTCTCACGGTACAGACATACGACACGGGTAGCGGATACGACTTTGACCTGTATGTGAAGCGTGGAGGCTATCCTACCACCAGTGACTATGATGGTCGAGGCTATACCAACTCCGCCAACGAACAGATAACCTTCAACGACCCCCAGTCAGGGACATATTATGTCATGGTGCTGTCCTATAGTGGAAGTGGAACGTACTCCCTAATAGCTACGGGAGAAGGCGGCGCACAGGTGGCAACCTTGACCAGTGGGGTGGCCGGATCGAGTTCTTTAGGAGGCACTGGCGAAGAGAAATATTTCTCGATAGATGTGACAACCGCCACTTCTCTCACCGTAGTCACGGATGGACCTGGAACCGCCGATTACGACCTATATGTAAAGAAGGGCTCCATGCCCACTACTAGCAGTTACGATGGCAGGGGTTATACCGGCTCTGCCGACGAGACAGTTACCATAAGCAACCCCTCGTCGGGCACATACTATGTCATGGTCAAATCATATAGTGGAAGTGGCAGCTTCACTGTCACCGCCACCGCATATGGCGGGGACACGGAGCCACCCTCTATCGGCGCTATCTCCGCCACATCCATAACCCCCTATGGGGCCACCATCACCTGGACGACCGACGAAGCCAGTTCCAGCATGGTGGAATATGGCACAACCACAGCGTACGGGAGCGTAGCCAGTGGGAGCAGCGGCGTTACATCCCATAGTGTAGCCCTCACCGGGCTCTCCCCCGGAACAACCTATCATTATCGGGTCAAGTCCATGGACGCGGCCACTAACACCGCAACCAGCTCCGACAAGACATTCGCAACCGAGAATGTTGGCGACACCACGCCTCCGGTCCTCTCCAGCATAAGCGCCTCGTCCATAACCACGAACACGGCTACAATAGGATGGACGACCGACGAAGCCAGCTCCAGCGTGGTGGAATACGGCACCACCACCGCCTATGGTTATTCGAAGACGGGGAGCAACGGGGTCACATCCCACAGCGTATCCCTCAACGCGCTCTCCGCCGGAACCACCTATCATTATCGGGTCAGATCGACCGATGAGTCAGGCAACACTGGGACGAGCAGCGATAGGACATTCGCCACTACGAGCGGGGATACCACCACTGAGATCGACCTTGGCATTTGGTCGGGATATACCACGCTCTCCGGCCCAGGGGACAAGGACTATTACAAGGTATACCTGGACGCGAACTATGATTCGCTGGTGGCCCAGACAGAGGCCACTGGGAGCGGATACGACTTCGACCTCTATGTCAAATATGGCTCTCTTCCATCGACCAGCAGCTACGATGCCAGGGGATACACCAATTCTGCTGCCGAGACGGTGACCATAAGCGATCCTAACACGGGTTGGTATTACATAATGGTCAACTCATACAGCGGAAGTGGAGAGTATAGGGCGGGCGTATATATCACCGGCGGCCCCTCATCGGACACCACGGCCCCGGAGCTCTCAAGCATATCCTCCTCTCCCAGCGAGACCAGTTGTACGATAACATGGACGACCAATGAGGCTAGCTCCAGCGTGGTGGAATACGGCACCACCACAGCCTATGGCTATTCAAAGACGGGGAGCAGTGGGGTCACATCCCACAGCGTATCTCTCACAGGGCTCTCCGCCGGAACCCTATACCATTATCGGGTCAGGTCGACCGACGAGGTGGGAAACACTGCGACGAGCAGCGATAAGACATTCAGCACCACCGGAGGATCGGGGCCAGCCCAACTCATACTGGATGGCGATGGATTGGCCGGGTCTCTGTCCGGTCAGGGCGACAAGGAGTATTATTATGTGACTATTCCCAGTGGAAAGGCCACCCTGACCGTCGAGACATACGGCGCTGGAACTGGCTACGATTTCGACCTTTACGTCAAACTAGGCTCCACCCCAACGACCAGCAGCCACGATGGAAAAGGATACACCGGCTCGTCCAACGAGGTCGTCACTTTGACCAACCCAGTGGCTGGCACGTATTACATAATGGTCAACTCGTATAGCGGAAGTGGAAGCTTCAACGTCAGGGCGAAGAGCACCGAGCAAGGAGGGGGCGGAGGAAGCAAGCTCGCCCTCTGCATAGGCATATCCGATTACAGGTACATAAGCGATCTATCCTACTGCGATGAAGATGCAGACGACTGGGAAAGCTATCTTCAGGGAGAGGGGTACACCGTTACCAAGCTCATAAACAGCCAAGCCACCGAGGTGGGCATATACAACGCCATCGACAACCTGATCGCGGCGGCAGACAGTGACACATGGGTGGTCATCACATTCAGTGGACACGGAGGATTTCAGTCAGAAGGTGGGTACAGCTCCAGCGCAGGCACCCAACATTGGGGTCAGGTGGATGGGCACCCCTCTCAATGTCATGCCTGGGATTCGGACGGATACGGATACGGCTGTATACTGGACAACGTCCTAGCCTATAAACTAAGGAACTTGCAGAGCAACCATGTTCTCCTCTTCTTAGACTCCTGCAGGAGTGGGGGAATGGATGAGATCGGATATAGGACCAGCTATTCGGAGGGTTCCACCGCTTCATGTAGATATATGGCCCAGACGTGCGGATGGAACGAATACGGCTATGATGCGCCCCAGCACAACAATGGCGCCTGGACCTATTGGTTCCTTGAGTGGGCGGTGATAGGTCAGGGATACAGCAGCTTCGAGACCGCATTCAGCTATGCGGCGCCCAGATACACCAATGAGTATTCCGACTCCCACCCCGAACAGGAAGACCATTTCTCCGGACCGTTCATGGTGTAGAAGGAAGAACAATGAATGTTAGGGCCACGAAACAAGTTTCCCGCCTGATAGCGTTACTGTTCATTCTCACCTTACTTTCCCCGCTGGCATTCCCCCCTCCGATGGCCCAGCAACCGAGTGGAGAGACCTCTGCGCTGCATAGCATCTCAAAGACAGCTCTTCCGCCATCGTTCCATGGTCCTTTCGACATTGGGAACATAGAGGAGAGGGATACTGTTCTGCCCCTCGACGCCCATCAATGCACCCATATTCTGGGGGAGGAGGGAGGAAGGACAAGGGGGACGGAGGATTCTTTCATCTTCTACGAGGACTTTGAAGCAGGCACGGCCGGCTGGGTGATGAACGATACGAATGCCAACAACGGAGTGGACCACTGGGGAACCGTGACAGGCGCGCCAGACAGTGATTCCACGACCCTCTACTGCTCTGGAGTGGGAGGAGTGGCCGGGGATTCCCACGTGCTCTTCTACGACACCGCAGAGGAACCCATCGGCTACCTATGGAGCACAGGGGATGCGGACGGAGGGGGCACGGACGCCGTTTGGGGTCAGAGCACCAACAAGGTCTATGCCGGGAGCAACAGCTATTACGTGGCGGCATCCAACCCAAGCTCAGGGAATAACCGGGTCTTTGCAGATGATCTTGAAAGTGGCGTAGGAGGCTGGGCGGGGATAGGGACTGCTGAGTGGGAATATGGGACCCCCCTTGGACTGGGTGGAGAGCATGGCAATGCAGATCCCAACTCTGCTGTTTCAGGCAACAACGTTCTTGGAGTGGACCTCTCGGGGGATGGGGATTACGAACCCGATATTGTTTCTACGGCCTGGCTAGACTCTCCAGTGGTGGACTGCCAGGGTTATTCGGACGTGCACCTCCAGTTTCAGAGGTACTTGAATGTTGAATCCCCATTATATGACCACGCATACTCAATAGCGTATGATGGAAGTGATTGGTACATCGTGTTTGAAAATACTGCTGAGATCACGGACAGCGCCTGGACCCCAATAGATCACAACATCTCTTCATACGCAGATGGGAACCCCGACCTCCAGGTGAGTTTCGGGATCGGCCCCACTGATGATGCCTGGCAATACGGCGGATGGAACATCGACGATATAGTGATAAATGGCATTGGCCCACAATATAGGGACTACATGAGCACATATATGGTCGCCTATGTGAACCTCAGCGGCCACACAGGGTGCCAACTCGATTTCCACCATTGGCTTGCCATAGAGGACTATTGGGACATAGCCTCCGTGAAGGCCGCTTCTGTCCTCCCTCCCACCGTTGGTGCGGGCTGGACTGTTCTCGAGGAATATGGGAATACATCTGGCGCTTTTTTACGGGATGACGGCCATGACCCCGAGGACTGGGATCCAGATGCATGTAAGTGGGAGCAGGAAGTGTTGTCCCTGGCAGCCTTCGACGACGGCCCCCTGTATCTCATGTTCCTTCTGGAGAGTGACGAATCCACCGTCCGAGAAGGATGGTACCTCGACGAGATCAAGATCACTGGCACAGGCAAGTCTTACGATGACCATATGGAAGCTCACGCCGAGTTCAGTGTGGACCTCACGGGCTATGACAACGCCTACATCTCCTTCGATTACTGGGCGGACGTGGAGGATTATTGGGATACCTTCGGGGTGCAGGCAAAGAACTTCACAGACCCGGGATGGACGGATATAGTCATGTTCAACGACAATGCTAGCGCCGACCGCTGGCAATACGATGGGGTGGACCCGGACCTCATGGCCCGGTGGTGGTGGAACACGGGCCACCTAAGCCTTGACCAGTTCTGCGATAACGACCAGGTGATGATACGATTCTGGTTCAGTAGCGACGCCGCCACCAGGCAGGAGGGAGTATATGTGGACAATATAGAGGTGGGCAGCGTCTTCTTCTATGACGAGGTGGAGACGGGGGTGAACGGATGGACCACCACCAGCCCTACGGAGCCTAATTGGCACATCGTTTCTACCGACTATTATTCCTATGATCACTCGTGGTGGTGCGGGGCGGACGGCACCTCCATGTACGGGGGCTCCATGGATGAATATCTCACCCGCACCTTCGACCTCAGGACCGCCGAGGCTGCCGCCCTCCGGTTCTACATCACTGGTGATGCGCTCGCCAACGACTATCTCTTCGTTGGCATATCCATTGACGGGGGCGGAAATTGGGACTATTATGGAGGGATAACGGGAGAGCTCGTAGGATGGTGGTATTACGAGATAGACCTCAGCCCGTACGTACATCACCAAGCCCAGCTGGCTTTTAACTTCTACTCGAACAAGACGGGAAACACATCTGGCTATTGGATAGACGATATAACGGTGTATGGGCTGGTCGATGTGACACCGCCTGGACAGGTTGTTGGCGTATCCGTAGAGGCCCTTTCCACAGGGACCGAGATGTCCATGATCTGGGATGCTAACCCGGAGATCGACCTAGACCACTATGAGGTCTATCGCTCCCTCACATCAGGAGGGCCGTACGATCACATCGCTTCTTCATTCACCAACGCCTATCTAGACACAGGCCTTACCTCTGGCATCACCTATTACTACGTTGTAAGCGCCACGGACTTCGGAGCCAACGAGGGAGCGACATCCCTGGAGGCTAGCAACACCACAGTGGATAGCCTACCGCCAGGCCCGGTACAAGGAGTAGAAGCGATGGACCAACAGACCGGGGGAGAGGTAGAGGTCACCTGGATCTCCAATATGGAGAAGGATCTGGCAGGCTACAAGGTCTACTACAACACCACGGATTTCACGAACGCCTCCCACGCCGAGTTCTATATCCTATCGCCCATCGACGATACAGGAGCCACAGCATGTCTCGTTGACGGTCTCTCCAACGACATCCCATACTATTTCGCCGTGACCGCGATAGACAAGGGAGCCAACGAGAACACCAGCATAGACAAGACGGTCATAGCCACCCCTACAGATAACACCGCGCCCTATGTCGAGATCACCTATCCCACCGAGGGAACGCCCGTCACGGGGGTCATAACCATCATGGTCTCCGCGGACGACACCAGTGGAATATTCGGAGTGAACATTACGATAAATAAAACAGCCTATCCTGCTAATTACGACCCATTCTTGAGAAGATGGACATACGACTGGGATACGAGCACGAGCCCCGATGGCCCTATCACAATAGACGCCCAGGCCGAGGACTATTATCATAACCTCGGAGCGGACAGCGTCAATGTGACCAAGACAACTATGAGAGTATGCATAGACCCCGGCCATGGCGGCGGCGATCTTGGCATGGTGGGATGGAGCGGATCGGGTAATCCCGAAGAAAAAGATATGGCCCTGGACATAGCCCTACGGGTCCGGAGCCTGCTGGAGGCAGAAGGGGTCCAAGTGTTCATGACCAGAACGGACGACACAGCCCCCAACCTTCAGGACAGAGTAGACACCGCCAACACCAACAACGCCGACATCCTCGTGTCGATTCACACAGCATGTAACGACACCTATGACCGCGCCAGGGCCGCGGAATACGCGGACACATATTGGGACGTATACAACCCCGCATACAACGATTACACCAGCAGCGGAGGCGACTGCGCTAACTTCGTATCCCAGTGCCTCATGGCCGGAGGCCGCATATTGGAGGGCGGGGATGATGGGATGGAACATGGGGTGGACAACTGGGGCTGCATGCCCTTCTGCGACTATCTCCACCTCAATCTTATAAACGCCACATGGGGCCAAGACGCCGCATGGACGACCATTACAGGGGGGAGTGGCTCGCCTCCGGGAGACCTCCAGGCAGGGGATGTCATCATCTACGGCGACACAAGCGGCGACTGGTGGCGCCACGCGGTCTTCGTGGTGGGAGGCATGGGCGACACGGCCATGATCAATGGCCACACCACCGACCGCTATCACGAAGCGTGGGACTATGCATATCCCGGCTCTTTCGACCGTGTGAACTTCTATCACCTTCCAGACACAACAGGGCGCAGCCCCGCGGAAGACAATGGGACACGCACCTTCTATTGGGGCACATCCGCTTCGTATT
>DAOVJP010000222.1 GCA_030673205.1 Thermoplasmata archaeon | reverse complement strand
GATGTGGGGTGGGGAGGAGGTGAGGGTCTATCGGTGGGCTGGCTCGGTTTTGCATGAGCTCGCGCCAGGGGGGGGTGTCCAAAGAGAGGAGTTATCCAAGTGATGGACCTGGTCGTCGAAGGACGCCTTTTCTTCGCGGGGGGATTGACCGACGGCTGTGTCGGGATAAAGAATGGGAAGATCGTCAAGATCGCCAAGACCCTCGGCTCCCAGGATCGCCTCTCTCTACCTAACCACATAATAATCCCTGGGGGGATGGATATGCACGTCCATTTTCGGGAGCCAGGGATGACACACAAAGAAGATTTCTATACTGGGTCCAAGGCCGCTGCCCATGGCGGCACGACCTTCTTTCTGGACATGCCCAATACCCGACCACCCACCAAATATCTGTCGGACCTGATGGAGAAGAGGACCATGGCAGAGAAGAGTGTGGTGGACTATGGGCTGCACGCCCTGCTGGGCCCTGTGTCCAAGCCCCAATTGGCCGAGGAGGCCACCGGATGGAAATGGTATTATGGCCCTAGCACCGGCGCCGAGGCATGGACGGATATAGCCATGGCGAAGGAGGTGCTTGCCTCCTTCTCCTCCTTCACAACGCTCCACGCCGAAGAGCCTTCCCTCTTGGATAACCCTGGAACGGATCTAGTAGGGCATGACCTGGCCCGCCCTGTTGATAGCGAGGCGGCCGCCATAGATAAGATAGCCAGAGAAGGGATCTTCGGGCTGCATGTTGCCCATTGCTCCTCCGCTCAAGCCCTATATACAGCCAAGAGGGCCGGATACTCGGCCGAGGTAACACTACACCACCTCCTATTGGATACCGGCTCGGACCTGGGAGGGTATGGTAAGGTCAACCCGCCCCTAAGGAAGAAGATAGATAGAAAGGCGCTTTGGCAGACTTTTTTGGATGGCGGATCTGTCGTTGCCTCTGACCATGCCCCACACACCATGGATGAGAAGGAACAGGAGTTCCAACTCGCACCTGCGGGGATGCCGGGAGTTGAAGAGAGATTGCCGGTGCTCATGGCTTTGGCCAAGAGGGGTGCTGTTCCTATCGAGCGGGTCGTGGATGCCTGCTGTGAGAAGCCCGGCAGACTCCTAGGGCTGGACAAGGGCCGGCTGACAGAGGGGTGCGATGCAGACCTGGCCGCATTCGATCCCCGGGAGTTGAAGGAGATCAATGAAGGGTGCGTAAACAGCAAATGCGGTTGGACACCATATCTTGGACAGGAGGCTATATTCCCCTCCCACGTAGTGGCCAGAGGAAAGTTGGTAGTGGAAAAGGGGAGTTTCGTGGGTGAGAAAGGCCATGGACGATATGTGGGACATGCTGATGCACCATCGGGGGAAGGCGCATGAAGCGCATTTTCATCCCTGCGGCCAGCGGCATATCCAAATGGATCGTGGGCCTCTTATGCTTCTTCCCTCCTCTCTTCCTCATACTGTCCATCTCCATGATCCCCCTAGTGGAGCTCAGAGGGACCATCTTGTTGTGGGGTGCAGGCTTTCCTTTCGAGGGCTTTCCTTATCCTGATGGTTGGCTCAAGATATATGTGGTCTCGGTCATAGGCAATATGATCCCCATCCCTCTCCTTCTCCTCTTCTTCCCGTGGGTGGAGAAGAAGCTGAGACGATGGGGCACCTTCGAGCGTTTCTTCGACCGGCTCTTCGCCAGGACAAAAAGCAAGGCCTCAAGGTCCGTGGAGAAGTATGAAGAGCTCGCTCTGCTCTTGTTCGTTGCCCTGCCTCTGCCCGTGACGGGGGCGTGGACCGGTTCCCTGGTGGCATATTTGTTCGGGTTGGACCGCTCCAAATCCCTCATCTTCATATTCCTGGGTGTGCTGACGGCGGGAGCGATAATGCTCGTTCTGGTGCTCATCTCCCCTTGGGTGGCGCTGGTGATAATAGCCGGGCTGACGGTGATGCTGGTGGCGCTGGGGCGTGGGGGTGAAGGAGGAAAGAAGCGAAGGGTAAGAAGAAAGCGAAAGACGGGACGGGAAGGGAAGAGACGACGTGAAATGCCAAGTCGACGATAGACTACCATACCATCTAAACCATTATACTCCCTATTGCTCCCTAGATCCCGGCGTAATAATACTCCCCATCTCCCTTCTGCTCGCGGTCCAGTTTGCTCTCTGGTTTGTTTATCCTGGGCCTGCCGCTGTCCAGATCTCTCCGGAATGTGACGCCAACCTGTTCAAGGAACCTGTTCATGCCGTCGCGCATCTTGAAGGGGCCCTCACCCATACCTTCTACACCTGGCTCCCCACCGAACACCATTATGGTATCTGAGACAAGGTCTATAAAATAGACATCGTGGTCCACCACCATGGCGCTCTTTCCACTCTTCTCCATGACCCTACGCAGGGTCTTGGCGGCGTTCATGCGCTGTATGCTGTCCAGATATGCCGAGGGCTCGTCTATGAGGTATATGTCTGCTTCCCTCAAGAGGCAATTGGCTATCGCAACACGCTGCAACTCTCCTCCGGAAAGGGATTGGACATCGCTGTCCATAAGGGGACGGAGGTTGAGGGGGTGGTCCACTTCGGTCTTGAAAAAGCCGGTATCCACCTGCTGGCCGCCAGTGGTGTAGAACAGGTCCCGTACGCTGCCATCAAAAGTGGGTTTGATATACTGGGGCTTGTAACTTATCCGTACATCCTTTTCCACCTTCCCACTATCCACCGCCTCCACTCCCGCGAGCAGTTTCACGAATGTCGTCTTACCCGTGGCGTTCGGGCCCAGTATACCCACCACCTCCCCCTCGTGTATGGTCCCCTTGCCCGTTCTCAAATGGAAGCGTTCGAAGTTCTTCTCCAGGGCATCGAACTCGATAAGAGGGGCGGATCGCCATGTCTGCCTGGGCGGATGTGGGTCGAACTCTATACTGTAATCCCTGAACCTTATGTTCTCTTCCCGCATCATGCCGGACAGGTATGTGTTTATAGCCTGGCGCACGCCTCGGGGGTGTGCCACAACTCCATATGCTCCTTCGGAGCCGTATAACATGTAGGCGGTGTCCGCCAGGAAATCCAACACTGCCAGGTCGTGCTCGATGACCACGACCTTCTTCTTCTCCGCCAGGGTCCGTATGACGCGGGCCATCTTGAGCCTCTGATATATATCCAGATAGCTGGAGGGCTCGTCGAAGAAATATATGTCCGCATCCTTCAACATGCTGGCGGCCAGGGCCACTCGCTGCAGCTCGCCTCCAGATAGCTTGCCCAGGTTCTCCTTGAGCACGTTGGTGAGTTCCAGTTCCTCCGCCATCTCATCCAACCGTCCGTTGTCATCCACCTTCTCCAGAAGTGTGCGGACATGGCCTTTGAATGCCTGCGGTATGCTATCAACATACTGGGGCTTTATGCTGGCCCTTACTCCCTTATCCGCTATTTT
>DAOVJP010000433.1 GCA_030673205.1 Thermoplasmata archaeon | reverse complement strand
TGGCGGACGGCTCTCCACCATACTCCCCTCCTTTCTCCTTGAGGGCCTGGGTGACGAAAACATCTCCCACCTTACATCTGATAACGTTCCCCCCTACCAACTCGTCGAGGGCCATGGTAGCGTTGACAGGCACCACAACCCGTTTTCCCACGAACTCCTGGCCGAACAGGAGCATGATCACATCCCCGCTAAGGTATCTCCCCCGTTCATCCACCGCGGTCATCCTGTCCGCATCCCCATCGTGGGCCAGTCCCAGGTCCGCCCCTTGGGCTTTCACGGATCCCATGAGCAGTCCAAGGTGTTCTTCCAGAGGTTCCGGGTCACGTGCAGGGAAGAAACCATCCGGCGTTGTGTTCAAGCTCACTACTTCGCATCCCATCTCTCTGAGGAGCAAGGGTGTTATGGTGCTTCCGGCCCCGGCGCCGCAGTCTATCACCACCTTCAACCCGTCCAGCCTGCCTATGGCCTTTTTGATCATCTCCATGTGGTTCCGGATGGCATTTGGATCGTAGCTCAATTGTCCTACCTGGTCCCAAGATGCGGGGGTGAAATCCTTTTCCACTATCCTCCGCTCCACCTCGGCTGATTGTTCCTGGGTGAAGGATGTGCTGTCCGGATTCCACAACTTTATGCCGTTGTACTGGGCGGGATTGTGGGATGCGGTGACCATTATGCCGCAATCGTGGTCTCTGGCGGCCTGGGCGAGCGTTGGGGTAGACACCATCCCAACATCCGTTACCTCCGCTCCAGTGGACATGAGGCCGGAGCTGATGGCCGCGGAGAACATCTCCCCTGTCGTCCTGGGATCCCTGCCTATGACCACATGTTTGTGCATGGAGCCTATTGCCATGCCTATATCCAAGCAGAGTTCGAGGGTGAACTTCTCGTTAGCCACACCTCTGATGCCGGAAGAGCCGAACAAACCCATATTAACACCTAGATGTGGGGAGAATATCGAGGTATTAATAGTCTTTGGGGGGGGGGATGATGGAGGCAAAGGTCTCATTCGTTGTCCTTAGCCCCCCTACTCTAGGGCTTTTGTCTCCTGGCGGATGAGGGTGCGCTCCCGCTCCCCATATGCTTTTGGCTCCACCAGTATCGCGATGGCCACCTTTCTGACGGCGGCGATCTCCGAGAGGGAACCGACGAGGTCTATTAGCTTCTCGAATGGGACGTGGGTCGAGATGTGGTCCAGGCCGTCGATGGTGATGATGCTGCCCTCGTTATTCTCTGCGAAGTTGCCTATGACGAAGAGCAATCTGTTCAGAGCCGTGGGAGATATGGCCTGTTCGGATGACGTTCCGCTTATCCAGTATATGTTGGAAAGGGATAGTTCATATCTCTCCATGAGCTTTCCCGGGCTAAGGAAAGATATCTTTTCCATCACCATCTCAGGATTTTGACGGGATATGCACATGCCCGATATCCGGTGTTCGAGGTATCTGCTCAAGAGGGCAAACAAGGGGGCTGCATCATTCCCTTCCACCCTGTAAAGGATGCCCGTCTTCAACGGGAATGGGGTCGATAGTTTCTTCTCCTC
>DAOVJP010000089.1 GCA_030673205.1 Thermoplasmata archaeon | reverse complement strand
CATAACCCAGGCCATGGGAGAGAAGGAATTACCCGTTCTAGTCGTGGGGCCCGGCTTCTACAAAGACGATTTCCTCGCATTCTCCAAGGAGAAGAAGGCGAAGGGACAGTGGAACACACTTGCCACTGGCCAGGTGGGCATGGTAGGGGTGAACGAGGCCCTTCGCTCCGGAGGGGCGGCCAAGGTACTCGCGGACCAGCGTGTGACCGTGGAGACCGAGGCTGTGGAAACGCTGTTGAGCGCGATACAGGCCAGCAAGCCAAACGCCTATGGTTTGGATGCCGTGGAGAAGGCTCTCGGCCTCGGGGCGGTGACAACGATATTGGTATGCGAGGAGAGACTGAGGGATAGAAGAGTGGAGGATATGCTCAAGAAGGGGGAGGAGATGAGGGCGAAGGTGGTGGTGATAAGCCACTTGCATGATGCAGGGAAGAAGCTGGATGCCCTTGGGGGCGTAGGGGCGCTTCTACGATATGGCATAGATTAACTCAAGATTTATAAGAGGCGAAGCTCTTTGAGGTGCGAATAATATGATGGAAGCCACCCTTGCCGTCAGGAACATTTGCATATGGCTCACGGAGTTGAAGAAGGAGCATGACATGGATATTAACCTTCTGGACACTGTTCACACGGAGGACGGGACCAGGGATCTGGTGGAAATAACCATCAAGGGGAAGAAGGATACCATGGAGGAGATCGTCAAGACCGCCAAGGCCCTGCCGATGATACTCGATTTCGAGGCGGAATCCATTGAAGGAAAGAGAACACTAGCTGTGGCTACGGTCCGGGAATGCTCCTGTAACAGGGCATTCGAGGACGCAAACTGTTTTCTCATATCCGCCCGCACGGCCCAGGGCGACTGGCTTGAGTGGAATATAATCTTCACAGAACGCGCCTCATTGAAGAAGCTGGTCTTCAACATGGAGGAGAAGGGCTGCGAGGTGAAGCTGAAGAGAATATCCTCCGTGGATGAGAACAAGATGCTCACCCCCAAACAGGAGGAGATAATCAGTGTGGCCTACCAACGGGGATATTATGATTTTCCGAAAAGGATAGGGGTGCGGGAACTCGCAGAGATGTTCAGCATATCCACCGCCACCTTGTCAGAGATACTTCGCAGAGGACAGAAGAAGATAATCGAAAGATATCTGGACCTGAAACCCACCAAATAGACTTCGCCTCCTCTCCCCCACATGTCCTCTTCTTTTCCTCGTATATCCTCCCCCCGTACATCTTCCTCCCCCATACCTCCTTCCATCTCCCCCTCATAGATTTACCATGTTAGGGTAAAACAGTATCTCCCTTCCAGCACTGGGGTCTCTAGAGGCTGTTGACGTGGTCACAAAAGAACGGATAATCGAAGCCCTCAAGTGCTGCAAGGATCCAGAGGTCCAGCTGAACATAGTGGACCTGGGGCTCATCGAGAAATTGAAGATAGAGGATGACCAGGTGTTCTTAGAGATGATACTGGCCAGCCCCACATGTCCTCTCCAAGCATACATCGTGGGAGAGGCACACTCCTGCATCATGGAAATGGAGGGTGTGTCCAATGTACAGGTGGAAGTGCTTCCGGAGCCAAAGTGGACACCCTCTCGCCTCTCTCCCGAGGGCAGGGAAGCCCTTGGCATATGATCGAAACCCCTTTGAGAGGCGTGGAGCTAACGCGGGATAGATCGATCTAACATAAGGACCACAAGGCACTTTAAGCAGGCTTGCATAATCCACTTCGATATTATGCGTCTAGCCAGAGGAAGCGGCCCACCCCTGGCGGCGGTCATCCTTTCCGCCGCCATCCTGACGATACTGGCCTACGCCATTTTCCCCATCCCTCCCTCCTCATCCGGCCCTTCATCATCCCTTCTCTCGTCCCTCCCCCCTCTCCCCTTTATCATATTGACCGTGCTCCTATGGACCCTGGCCTCCCTCTCCGTGATCTTCTTCCGGGACCCTGAACGGGCCGTTGGAGAGGGAATAGTTTCCCCTGCGGACGGCAAGGTGTGTCGTGTCTCCTCCGGCCCCGGCGGGACCATCATATCCATTTTCATGAACATACACAACGTCCATGTGAACAGGGCACCCATGGATGGTGTGATAACCCACACACGCCACAGCCCCGGAGGGCACGTGCCTGCTTTCACGAAGGATAGCGAGAGGAATGAGCGATACCGCACCGTTATCCGGGGAAGCATCGGGGATGTGGAGGTCATACAGATAGCAGGCACGTTGGCTCGACGCATCGTTCCCTTTGTGTCCGAGGGAGAGGAGGTGAAGAAGGGTCAGCGTATCGGCATGATACGTTTCGGCTCTAGGGTGGACATCATCCTGCCCCCTGAGGTGGTGTCAGCGGTGAAGGAAGGGAGCAGGGTGTTGGCCGGAACCTCCTCCATAGCCCATGTGCCATCTGCCGCCGGAAGAGAAGGAGGAAGAGGCGGTGACTAGACGAAGGGCCTGGGGAGACGTGCTCTCCACGATCAACATATGCATCGGAGGCGTGGCCCTCATGTACATCCTTGATCGCTCCGCAGCATCCTTGGCGGCATCCTCGTTCCTTGTATTCCTCATAATGGCCCTGGACGGATTAGATGGCCCATTGGCCCGAAGGACAAGACGCACGCGCATAGGCCCATTCCTGGATTCACTCAGCGACGGCCTGGGCTTCGTACTGGTGCCCTCCCTCCTGCTCTACTCCACCTATTACACGCAGGGATCTTCCAGCTTTCAGGACCCAAAGAACGCATTGGTGGTTGCGGCGGTGGGACTTTACATCGCCACAGGGTCGTATAGGCTGGCCAATTTCGCACTGACGGAGGGAAAAGGACGCTGCTTCAGAGGAGCCCCCGTATCCCTAATAGCCATTCTCATACTCTCCCTCATTGGACTCATGGCCCCCTGGTGGCTTGTCCTTGCCTCTCTCTTCCTATCCATACCGCTGATACTCTCCCCCATACCCTACCCCAAACTCAAAGGATGGATGTTGACAGGAGGAGGTCTGGCATTGATCCTAGGCGTGCTCGCCTTTTCATTGTTGCTCCTGGACAAGCCATTGTTGGCCCGACACATGCTCCTCTCCCTGCTGGTGCTGGGAACAGTGTACGCCCTATCTCCTATCTGGTGGAGATGCGGAAGGAACGAGAATGGGAAGAGCGGGAGGAACGAAGATGGAAAGAGCAGAAGGCGAAAGAGGCAGCAGTGAAGCCCGGGGAAGGGACAAGAGAGGTGGCAGTGATGGAAAAGAACTTAAACGCCAAAGACGGTTCACATGGCATGAGCGAAGGAGGCGCCTCAGGAGACCCAGCCGCCCATAGATTCCACTGCACGGAGGGCGAAAGGGCCGCGTTCGAGGCGGGAATAAAGCTCGGGACGATATTCCACCAGTACGTCGGGATGCCCTTGAGCTTGGAGAACCTCTCCTCTCTGGAAACGGCGATAAGAGGAGCGTGCCTGGTCCAACCCTATGTCATTGAAGCATCTATCCGCATAGACCCATCCGGCCTCGGAAAGAAGGAGGGGGAGTATAACTACACCACGCTCACCCCCGAACGATTGGACGTGCTCGTGGTCATAGTGTATGGTGGATCCAAGATGAGGGCGCGACTCGCATACGATGATGAACTGGACTACCCGCTCATGTGGCTGGAAGACACTCGATGTCCGGAAAACATATAAGTAGAACTGTTACCATACACGTGGCACAATAAAATAGAAAACTTGTGGAGATAGTGAATGTTATGGGCACCCCCGTCAAAATAGGACTGACAGGACTTCCCGGCGCGGGAAAGACCGAGACCGTTCTCAGGATAGCTAGCATGCTGGGAGAGGACGAGATCCTAGTGGGCGGTATGATAACAGATGCGGTAATAGAGAAAGGGGAGAAAAGAGGCTTCTACGTCCAAGACATCATCACGGAGAAAAAAGAGATATTTGCACACGAGGACATAGAATCTCGACACAAGGTAGGCACCTTCGGGATCGACCTGGAGGTCTTGGAAAGCGTGGGTGTTGCTGCCATAAGCAGTGCTGTGGAGGATGCGGATGTCATAGTCATAGACGAGGTGGGTCGCATGGAGGTGGAGAGCCCATTGTTCGTCGAGGCCGTGAGGGAAGCACTGGATTCTGAGAAGCCGATGATACTGACCCTGCACAAGAAATCTAGAAACCCGCTCCTTCAGGACATACGCAGGAGGGATGACGTCCGCATACTGGAAGTGACAATTGTCAATCGAAACCTCCTGCCTTACAAAGTGGTGAGCCTCCTCAAAGGCGAGACCGTGTAGGGGACTATGAAAGGCCATGCCTGATCTTCCATCTTCATTGAAACCGATAGATGAGGGGGGGACCATCCTCAATGTTCCGTTCGTGTCCAATCCCCGTGGGCCGGCCAAGAAGGAGAATGGCGTTTTTTTCAATCCTGCAATGGAGATGAACAGAGACCTGGCCGTGCTCATATTCGCGGCCACCCTCCCCCACGAGGACACAAAGATATTGGACGCCCTCTGCGCCTCCGGCATACGTGGGTTGAGGTATGCTAGAGAAATACCTCTTCTCCTCTCTCACCTCTCGTCCTCCGACACATCCTTGCTTACTCCCACCTCACTCCCAACCCCATCCCCCGACCCCTCCCTGCCCTCTCCCACCTCTCTCCATGTCCAACTCAATGATACAAACCCTCTGGCCGTCAAGCTGGCCGAGCAGAACGCCGCGGCCCTCGGCATGGAGGCACAGGTGTCCATATCCCATGAGCGGGCTCAATACGCCATGTCCAAAGAGCATTTCGACATCATAGATCTCGACCCATACGGGCCAGCCGTGCCTTTTTTGGGCAGCGCGCTTGGATCGATCGCGCACAAAGGGATACTGGGTTTCACTGCCACCGACACCGCCGTGGCCTGTGGCAGCTATGCAAAGGCATGTCAGCGCAGATATCAGGCAAGAGGCTTGAGGAACCACCTGTGCCACGAGGCGGGCATACGGATAATCATGGGTCATGCTGTGAGGAGAGCGGCGGAGCATGACATAGCCCTCTTCCCGCTGATAGGTTACTACGCTGATCACTACTTCAGGGTCACCTGGAGAGTGGAGAAGACCCGCTCCAAGGTCGGCAAGCAACTGGGCCAACTCTCCGTAGGCTTGTACGACCCGGCAACGACAACGGTGGAGACTCTGCCCTGGACACCAGCAACCCCCCTCGAATACCATGCAAAAGGCAAACTCCTGTTCGGGCCTTACTGGGACGGACCGCTTCTGGACCCCCACACCCTATCACGGCTCACAGCCCTATCCCAACATCCACACGCGCTGGAGATGGGTGCTATTGATAATGTGCACAAGCTCGTAGACCTATGGAACGGCGAGGCGGGGATGCCCTCTTTCTTCTACGACACCAGTGAGATAAGCAGGGCTACCAAGAAGGAAGCGGAGCCCAGGACGAAGCTGATAGAAAGGCTCCAAGAACAGGGATACAAGGCGGCCAGGACACATTTCACCCCCACAGGGATAAAGACGGACGCAGGGTGGGAAGTAGTGTCAGGGCAATGAAGAGTGCCCCATGGGCGGGGTCATAGAGATGCAGACCATTGACACCTCAACCCTGCCATTCTTCTGTCCCACCAAAATCGACTACTGGACATCTTTTCAGACATCGTCCACAATGGGTGCACCTCTCCGCGTCCACATACGCCCTTCCCTCTTCCAATGATATTGCTCCTTCCGTACACGCGCCCACGCAAACCCCGCATCCGACACACAGCATGGCGCGCACAACCAGTTGACGGGTCTTTTCAACGAGCTTCTTCGCCCCATCTTCGTCCGCAGCCCTCACAACGATACCACCCTCCCTGAACACCTGCACCCTCCCTCCCAACGTCTCTGCCCACCCTTCCTTCTCGTCCACCCGCACGTCTCCGAGGATAGCGAGCATGTTTGCCACCCGTTGCAGGTCCAGAGGCCTGTTGAACACGCCCTCCACGCTTACACCATTGGTGCATGGGCGATAGCCTGGTGCGGTAAGCAACTCCAGCCCCCTGGATACGGGTCCCTTCTTCACCTCATATTCGGGTAACAGCCCCTTGGCCCAGGGCGGAGGGCGTTTCCAACGCCACAACCCT
>DAOVJP010000251.1 GCA_030673205.1 Thermoplasmata archaeon | reverse complement strand
CGAGGGGTTGAAACACATGCTCAACATCCTGGAAGACCTGACCATGGGCTTGGCGAGCGAGGACGACCTCAAACTCCTTGAGGAACTGGCAGAAGTTATCCAGATGGCCTCCATGTGTGCTCTGGGCCAGACGGCCCCGAACCCCGTGCTCAGTACCATCAAATATTTCAGAGAAGAGTATGAAGCACACTTACGTGGCGAATGCCCTGCAAAGGTGTGCAAGGAACTCATCGAATACTCTGTCGACGCAGAGAAGTGCATAGGATGCGGTATGTGCGCGAAGAGTTGTCCTGTCAATGCCATCCACGGAGAGAAAAAGATGCCGCATGAGATAGATCAGGAATTGTGCATAAAGTGTGGTGTCTGCTACAACGTGTGCCCTGAAAAGGTGAGCGCCGTGATGAAGACCACTGGTGGACACCCAGCAACCTACTCCCCCCATAAAGGTGTCAAAGCAGAAGGAGCGTGATTAGAGATGAGCTCAGTGAGAATGAATATCGATGGAAAGGACATCGAGGTCGAAGAAGGAATGTCCGTGCTGGAAGCGGCAAAAGAGGCCGGCATCGAGATACCTACGATGTGCTATGACGAGCGATTGAAGCCTTCAGGCGCCTGTAGGCTCTGCATGGTGGAGATCACCAAGAACGGACGAAAGAAACTGGTCGCCTCGTGCTGTTATCCGGTCGAAGAGGGCTTGACGGTCAACACGACCACGGAAGACGTGCACAAGATCCGCAGGGTCCTTTCAGAACTCCTCCTTGCAGTAACACCCAACGGAACCCACAGGGAGCTAGCAGCAGAATATGGGATCACCAAGACGCGTTTCCATCTCAAGACCAACCCGGACTCGCCATGTACGCTTTGCGGCCTCTGCGTAAGATACTGTGAAGAGGTAAAACACAGGAACGCGGTGTGCTTCGTCGGACGTGGCATACACCGTACGGTGGCCCTTGTACCCGGAGCATCCAACGATTGCATGAGCTGCAAAGAATGCTACGACTTCTGTGATTCCGGAAAGATGGTGTATCTGGTGGATGGAATACTGGGATAGGACGAGCTAGGGTAACGATAGTTGCGGACGCGTCTTGGAGGAAGCAGAGCTTCCTCCGACATTGGAACTTGCGTTCCAACGTGGGGATTCGACGCGGAGAGGATGCTGGTGCATCCCTCCTATCTCATCCCCCCCGCTCTTGGGTCATAGATCTTGGAGGAAGCAGAGCTTCCTCCGACCTTTTGCTAACGCAAAAGATGCAATTGGGTAATATATACGGACTGCGAGGAATGATAACATATTCCTCTTGCCCGTTTTAACCGGGTAACTGTGCAGTCGGTTAGCTAGGTAAGTTAAAACGGACGCGTGGGGATTCGAACCCCAGGTATCCAGCTTAGAAGGCTGGCGCCATATCCTAGCTAGGCTACGCGTCCATTGTGTGGGTAGCCTTGCTAGAATGAGGGGAAAACCGAAGACCGTCAGGTCTGTTTTCCCCGGGAGCCTAGCTAGGCTACGAGCAAATCTTTGATTTGCGAGCTGGCGGAAGTATGCCTTCCGCCTAGCGCGTCCATTGTGGCTGTTTTTGCGTTTGGAAAGGTGTTGTCTGCGTTTGATTTTGGAAGACAGGTCTATGCCAACCTTTGTGGCAGAGGTGCTATCTGTTCTTCTTGGGCGGGGAAACCACCTCATGGTTAAACGTTTTTTCCTTGTTCCCGGTGCGCACCGATAAATATTTTAGATGGGGAGGAGAATAGCGTTAGCGAGGCAGATGGTTGGGATGGTGTTGCTTTGCAAGGAGTGCGGCCAGCAGTATGTCGGGATGAACAAGAGATATAGGCCCTTGGTGGGCTGGAGAATGTTTGCGCATGCTTAGACTATACAACACTTACACGGAGGAAGAGGAGGATCTCCGCTTGGAAGAGAAACAGGTCAGGTTGTATGTCTGCGGACCGGTGGTATATGCCAAGAGCCACATAGGGCATGCCAAATCATACGTGGTCTTCGATGTGCTGCGCCGTTATCTGGAATTTCAGGGACATGTGGTTTTCCATGCCATGTGTATCTTCGATGTGGGGGATGAGGTAACTGCGAAAGCACAAAGCGAGGGACGGAGCGAGGAGGAAACGGCCAGGGAATATGGGGATTCTTTCTTCACCGACATGGAACGATTGGGCAATCTCCCGCCCTCCGCCACCCCGCGGGTGTCAGAAGGCATACCCCTTATCATCGAGACCATCCAGAACCTGTGTGAAAAGACCCCCACATATGAAGATGCTGGAAAGCTGTATCTCAGGGTGGATAAAGGCTCCTGTGGGCTATTGAGCCACGAGGATATGGCCGTAGATGATGAAGATGCACTTGGCCGCCTGGATATTCTCTTGTGGGACACCACTTCTCCTGGCAGGCGGTGGCCTTCGCCATGGGGAGATGGCAGGCCAGGGCAGCATGTGAATTGCTATTCTCTCATGAAGGATCACCTGGACCTTCCAGCGGATATACGGGGGGGAGGAAGGGATAGGATATCTTCACATCATGAAATCCAAGAGGCGCTCTCCCATGCGCTTACGAGCACTAGGACAGCCAGATTTTGGATGCACAACGGGCTCATCATGGTCGCCGGGAACAAAATGAGCAAGTCTCGGGGAAACATCATAGAACTGGAGCATATAATAGACAGATACGGGGCGGATGCTGTGCGATTGCTCATCCTCTCCTCGCATTACAGGGACAACGACCTCTACATGATGGGAGATATAGTGAAATGGGAGGAGGAGAGTACCCGCATGAAGAGGGCTATGAACAGGGCTAGGAAGGAATGGGAAGAGGCGGGCAAGCCCGAACCAGAGGGGTGGCCTTTAGAGGCTATTTCCAAAATGAGCGAGGCATTGGATCAGGATCTCAGGACCGATCGGGCGGTGGAGATGCTGGTGGAGGCCGCCAAGCGAGTGGGAGAAGTTTGCTCTCCCCGGGAGGCCGGTGCCTACATGAGACTAATG
>DAOVJP010000440.1 GCA_030673205.1 Thermoplasmata archaeon | reverse complement strand
TGATGGAACGAGATGTTGAGACCAGACGTGATGGAACGAGATGTTGAGACCAGACGTGATGGAACGAGATGTTGAGACCAGACGTGATGGAACGAGATGACGAGGTGAGATGATGTCCATGGTTACCTGCGCCCTGCGCTTTTCCTATGACTCCATAGAGGAAGCGGATGGGCTGTTACAGGCATTGAAGGTTGATGATGGGATATATATCCACACAACAAGGAACGAGTGTGTGCTTGAGGCCACTGCCGAGGCTGATTCGATCCAATCCCTCATGCACACGATAAACGACTATCTAGCCTGCCTTTCAGCCGCTGAGAGGCTTGTTCTCCAGCGCTAGGGATCGACCCTGGCCTCTGAAGCATTCCCTTCCCTTACCTTGACAGCTATTCCTCGTGTGAAATCCCGCATCTCCTCGGCCATTAATACCGCCCTGCCCACTGCGAGGAACGCACCGTCATCAGCCATCACGTATACCTCGTCCCCTGGGTTTATCCCCTCATCTGCCCTAAGGACGAATTTGGACATGACGTTCCTCCCCTCCTTGTTGAAGGCCCCTGTCTCCGAATCCACCACAATATGACTGCCCCTACTCTTCTCCATCATCTTCCTAGCTCCTGCCAGCTTCAATGTGAATAGGCCATCCTCCGCCCTCAATGAGAGTACATGCTCTCCGTCGTATATCACGTTCCGAACCTTTCCAGTGTTCTTGGACCGAATGAGCTGGATCTTCTCTTCGTCCGGTAATATGACATCCCCCGCGCCAGGGAAGAAATGGTAGTCGCAGACCTTCTTCATTCTTCTCTTGTCATAAGCATCCATCATCCCCTCTTCCTCGCTCCCTTCCAATTGCTCTCCTGCTCTCTCATCTCCCGCCCCCACCTCAGCTCCTTTTTTCACTCCTGTCTCCGCCCCCTTCTCCGCCCCCATATCTACTTCTCCCCCAACTTTCCTCTCAACTCCTCCTGCATCCACCACAACACCCTTTTTGACTCGCGCCTTTCTCTCTTCCTCCAGGTCTTCAAGCATGTCTTCGAACACGTCATCCAGCGCGATCACTTCCTTTCCGAACTCCAACAATTTGGAAAGCAACCGCTCCCGTCTCTCATCGACGGTGGGGTAGAAGCTCTTCTCCCACTCCGGGGGGAGGATGGGGAGTATCATGCCGCCGAAAGGGTAGGATTCCGAAAGCTCTAGGGGTACCGGGCCGAATATGCTGTCCACCAACACCCCAACGTCTCGTGATATGGCGACTAATTCGTTTTTGTGTTCCAGGGTCCATTCGAGGCTTTCTCCCCCTTTGAATGGGACCAGCACATATCTGTCTTGGTCATACAGCCCGGGATCGAACAGGCGATCCAGCACATGATAGGCCTCCGGTCTCCATAGGGTTTCCAGGCCGGTGTAGAGCAATCCTCTGGGCCTGGAGGAAGGAGCGTATCGTTCCATCCACGGAGCATGTTTCCTGAGGACGGAGAGCGCTTCC
>DAOVJP010000389.1 GCA_030673205.1 Thermoplasmata archaeon | reverse complement strand
GATGGCGGTTTCGGTCCGGAGGGCTGCAAGAACGCTACGTTGGAGATAGAGGCCCAGAACCCGACCGTGAGTGTGATCATGATACGCAAATACACCACGGGCGGATGGATTAAGTATGAGCCTAGCCAGGAGCCCTTCACCTCGTACTTCAACATGGACGCGGACAAGGGGTACTTCATACAGGTGAGTGCAGACCCGCCCAACGAATGGATCACGAGTTGGTAAAAGCACCCCCGCCCAACGAATGGGAGACAGCGTGGTGAAAGATGACAAAAGGCAGGGCAGGGGGGGGGCGTAACCATTATGCCCTTCACCGCCTTTTCTCTGGTCGCATGACATTGGAAGACGTGTTCTCCCACATAGATGCGTTGGAGGGAGAGATGGTGGAAACCCTCTGTGATCTCATAGCCATACCTGCATTAGGGCCCGAGAACGGGGGGAAGGGAGAGGGGGAGAAGGCCCGGTACCTAGAAGCCCTCCTGCGCGGCATGGGTTTCGATGACATCGCCCATTACGACGCCCCCGACCGGAGAGTGGAAGAGAAAGCAAGGCCCAACATGGTGGCCCGTATATCGGGAGATGACTCTCAACACCCCTTTTGGCTCATATCTCACATGGATGTGGTTCCGAGTGGTGAGCTATCACATTGGGAGAGCGATCCTTTCAAGGCGGTGGTGAAGGATGGCAAGATAACAGGCAGGGGGGCGGAGGACAACGGCCAGGAGCTCGTGGCCAGCATCTATGCGATGAAAGCCCTCAAGGCCCTTGGTCTCAAACCAAGCCGCGATGTGCTCCTGTGTCTGGTATCGGACGAGGAGACAGGCAGCAAATACGGTCTGGCGCACCTGGCAGAGCTAGACCTGTTCAAAGAAGGGGATCTTATCGTCATAACCGATGCGGGCAACGAGAAGGGAGATATGTTGGAGGTGGCGGAGAAAAGCATCCTGTGGTTGAAGGCCTCGATAGTGGGGAAGCAGGCGCATGCCAGCCTACCTAATAAAGCCGTCAATGCACATAGGGCCGCGGCCCTCTTCGTTTCCTTGGCGGACAAGGTGCTACACCAGCGATTCCTGGAAAAGGATGGGTTGTATGACGTGCCCTGGTCAAGCTTCGAACCGACGAAACACGAGGGGGGAGTGCCGAACATCAACACCATTCCCGGGGAGGAGATCGTCTATTTCGATTGCAGAGTATTGCCGCTCCATGCCCTAGATGACGTATTGGAGGTCTTCGAAGAGGCCGCTAGAGAAGTGGAGAATGGGACAGGTGCTTCTATATCACTGGAACCGGTGCAGAGGGACGATGCCGCTCCGCCCACACCTCACGACGCGCTTGTGGTCCAGATGCTGCAAAGGGCTGTGGACACCGTACACCATAACGAACCCAGACCAGGAGGGATAGGCGGTGGGACCGTGGCTGCGCTCCTCAGGAAGAAAGGCTTGGAAGTGGTGGTATATGGGAAGATAGACGACATGGCCCATGCCCCGAACGAATACTCCAAAATAAGGAATCTTGTGGACGGGGCCAAGGTCTATGCGGCACTCGCACTGGGCTCCGGCGCTCATCTGTAGATGGAACCGGCGGCATATTTCTTTTTCAGAGGGCTCATATAGACTATGATGACCACGCTCACCCCTGCCATGCCCAGCAGCAAGATGGGGACTATTGTGAAGAAGGTGGGAGAACCAGTCGTTACTATGTCCACATCCACATTGTCTACGCCCGAGTTACCAGGGACCAGGATAACATAGTATACCTGATATTGGGAGGGGAAACGCTCAAAAGATACCTCTTGCTCCCCGTTGAAAGGTCTCTTCATGCCCTGATTGAGCACGCGCTCCTTAGCTGCGGGAGCCTCTGCCTCTATGT
>DAOVJP010000101.1 GCA_030673205.1 Thermoplasmata archaeon | reverse complement strand
CTCCGGTGTCGAACTCCTCTGACTGGACACGTATCGATGGGTCCACACCCATATAGCCCATGAACTTCCTGGAGAATCGGTATATCGTCGAGGTGGAAGAACCCTCCAAACCTCCTCCAGGCATGGAAAAATAATCAAGGAACTTGAGAACGAACTGATCCAGCACAGTGTACAATGATTGGGCGATCACCTCGTCTATGGCTATGGGCTCCCGGTCCACACAGAGAAAGAGCGCCAAGATGTCCGCGGCATCCAGGGTGCCGTCTCGAAGGTACCTCTGAAGCAGGCTGTTCAAACTCCTCTCCCGCACAGACGCTATGACACTTCTCTCCAGTAGCGATGTGGCATTCGCTTCCACAAGAGGCAGGTTCCTCTCATCGAACTCACGAAGGGACGAAGGATCGATGGCTCTGAAGGCCCTCATCTCCTCCATATATACGGCGATATTGACGGCCAGCTCCAACTCCCACGTGGAGAGAAGGTCCATGGCACTCATATCGTGTGTTGGGCTGGCTTGACCCTGTAAGACCTTGTACTGGACGAGGGTGGTCAGCATGTACTGGACCATGCGGGCCGTACCCGTCATCTCCCCCGCGGTGTTCGCCTGGAGAATATTCATCCTGTCCAATAGGAAAGGGAAGGTCTCCTCCACCGGGATGTCCAGGCTCCTTTTCAGCATCATCTCCATGCCTTCGCAGGATGCGAACATCTCCATCTCTCCCCGGGCACAGGAGTACAAGGGCACCGCAGTGAGCCCTATCTCCGAGTTCCTCTCCGCCCCGAAGGAGGGCGCCGAGCCCTTGGACCTGACGTACATCCTCTCGCTATCCACCACCGGGACCAGGTCCCTCAACCACGCCCCCTCTCCTCCCAACATCCACGAGGCGTTCCTGGCCTCCACCATCCTCTCTCCTTCTGCCCTAGGGAATGTGTCGTTCACATATCTCTCCATCTCGCTTCTGAACAGCAGCCCCGGATCGGCGCCGGTCTGTCGGCTCAGCACCAGTGCCGAAACGGAGGCGAAACCCGCATGGGATTCGATGTCTAGAAAACAACGGGATGCGAACTCACGCAGACGTTCGAAATCCTTCGCCTCCTCTCTCCTCTCTGCCTCTTCCATTTGTAAACTGGCCATGTGCGCATGGGCGAATGCAGCCCCCAGGAAGATAAGCACGGCTATGGCTGCAAACGAAACGTTGCCTCTATTATCAAGGGTTCTCACCCAAAAGCACCCGGATGGTGATATGATGGAGGATATAAAGGGGTTGCGGGGCAGAACTCCCGTAGCTCTGTGACAATAGAATACAGATCATGGAATAAAAAAATAAGTTAGACGGAGCCGCTTTAGAACAGCGGCCCCGTCTAGGGGGGAGAGATCATCGTGAACTCTTCAGATGGTCACTCTGTGGCGTTCCTTGAGTTCCCCGGTCTTCCCTTTGTTCCAGCTCTTGGTCTTGGAGAAGAATCCGGTCACCCGAGTGATCCCTTCCACGTTATGGCTAGCGCATTGTGAACAGGTGTCTTGGAGGCCGCGCAGTGTCCTCCCACAGTCGAGGCAGGTGGTGAACTCGGGGCTGAACGCGATCTGAGCGTTCTGGGTGTTGTTGAACGTCTTCTTCACGAAGTTGGCTATCCCTTCCGCGCTCGGGTGGCTCTCGCCCAACCATATGTGGCTCAATGCGCCGGCCTCGATGAGCGGGTGGTACTTGCCTTCCTGCTTCACTCGGGTTATGGGGTCCACGTTGTGGCTTACGTTGAGATATGTGCTATTGGTGTAGTACACCTCGTTGGTGGATTTTATGCCTTTGACCACAGTGTTCGATTGCAATGGATAGTGCTTCATGTCCAGTTTGGCCATTCTGTAGGCCGTGCTCTCCGCAGGGGTCTGTTCGAGGGGCATCTTGATGCCGTATTTGTCCTGCATCCGGTCCGCCTCCACCTTCATATGGGCGATGGTCTTCAAACCGAAGCGGAATGCTTCCTTCGACTCATGCAACTCCTGCCCGGTATGATATTGGACCAACTCGTTCAACCCCAACATACCAAGGAGGAATGTGGCGCGGTGGAGGCGATAATATGGCTCCCCGTCCGTGTCCATTGCCAAAAGCGCGAGGGGGCCGTTCTGCCCCAATCCGAGGAGTTGGGTGATGATCTTCTTCTTCTGCAAATGGGCCATGGCGGATAGCTCTATCCTTTCGCCCAGTATCTCGAAGAGCTTCGTGTCGTCCCCATTCGCCTCGTAAGCTATGCGGGGGAGGTTGATGGTCACGTTCTGCATGGCGCTGTATCTCATCTTCCAGGGCTGTTTTGCATCCTCCAGGTCGCTGTCGCTGAGGTTGAACGCGAGTCGGCAGCACTCGCTTATCTTAGCCGTGTCCCCCCGGTCGAAGACGAAATAGGTGTTTCCCTTGTCCGCCGCCACCTGGGATGCTTTGATCAAGAATTCTTCGTGCCCTTCGGTCCTAAAGAACTTCTCGGTCATGTGCAGATCCGGCTTCGGGAAGAAGAAGGGCCTTCCCAGCGCATCTCCTTCACCATATATATCGAAAAGGGCGTTCAGGAATGCCTGGGATTCGGGGAGATAGTCCTCATAGGTGTTTCCGGTGTCCTTTCCCCCCGGCCCTATGGCCGGAACGTCGACGAAGTGCTTGGGGACCTCCCAGTAGAGGTTGAGGTCGCTGAAGATGCTCTGGCCGCCCCTTGCCACCGCCTGCTGTGCAAACTCGTAGACCAATATTTGGGCTATCTGCTTGAGTCTGGTATAATCCATACCTACGAGGTAGGGGGCCAGGAATATGTTGAACGCGTCCCAGCCTATGGCCCCTGCGAAACTGCCCTGTAGAGCTGCGGAGAACTTGATGATCTGTTCCACTAGCACCTCTGGGTGCTTCGCGGGTTTGGCTATGCTGAGCGCATTGGGAAGGTTAAGGCCGAACTTCTTCACATATTCCATGCTCTGGCCGCCGCAATAGGGCCGGTCCACCATTCCCAGGTCATGTATGTGTATATCTCCCCTCATGTGTGCGTCGGCCACGTCCTGGGTGTAGACCTCCATAAGGGCATATTCCTTCTTGATCCTCTCTGCCAGAGTGAGGTTTGTGGCCTCGGGACTGTGGGGGACGTTAGCGTTCTCCTTGCTGGGGGCAACCATTATCTGTCTAACATCATATAGTGGAACGCCGAGACGGGTGTGCTGGCGTCGGATGGCCGCCAAGCCATACTCCACCAGTTTTGCATTCGTTAGCTCACGGATGAGTGGGGCGGTGATCATGGATATATCCAGGGAGATTATCATCTTCTCCACCTCCCTGGATACTATATGCGCGGCATCTGGACTGATATTAGTTTCTCTTATCAGTGTGTCATATATGCGTTCCTTATCCCACTCTTTGATATCCTCGTCTGATGTACGAACGAACAATGAAAGGTCCGTGGACTCGGCATCCTTGATCGATCTTTTGTCATGGTCGATGCCATGCTCTAGGTACTTATCTATGGTCACAGCCATTATTGCCACCTATCCTTCCCGGCCAGAGATAGCTCTTGCCCTCGTAGATGTACCAAGAAGGCAACCGGGAAAGCCTCTACGTTGCTCGCCATTTATATCCTTTTTTGAACTCGGATGGTTACCAATGAATTAAGGCAAATGCTTTATACCTTACCCGGTATGTTACCTAGTTGGTGACCGATTGTTCTTGCCAGAGGCCCGCCTAAAGGATACGATAATAGATATCTTAAGGGAGGAAGAAAGATCGATAAGCGGCATACAGCGCGCATTGAAACAGAAAGGCATAGAACTGCATAAGCTTGTCCTCACCGGATATCTCAGAAGCCTCGCCGACCTGGGCATATTGAAGGAACGAGAGATACCCCCCTCTAAAGTGTACAGCACCACGGCCACATACACCCAGGACATATACTCGGCCGTGGGGGATGCGGTCCGCCGCAACGTGGAAAGCCCTGCAGAAAGAGCCCCGACCGTATTGTACATTCTCCAGAGGCTTCTCCTCCGCCCTATATTCCTGTATGAGTTGAAGAAGGCAGGGGTGGAGGAGCCCTACAACGCCACCAACATAGAGGGGGACAAGCGCATGGATGCAAGGCGAGTGCTGGCTAAGACGGGCATAAAGATACCCCACAAGGATCCGGCGTACCTTCTGGATGAGAAGGAGATGAAGGATATCTACACCCGCGTCCAGATCGCGGCGCTGGAGGATATAGTGCTGGAGAGCACCACCAGCCTGCGTCTCAGAAAATCCACACAGCAGATGAAACTCCCTTAAGAATAGTGGCACGGGAGGCGTGTGGATCATCGATCCCTCCATTCCATGCTATCCATTTTGAAGGGCCAAATCTTTTAATCCAGCACCATGTTATCCGTCGTCATGGCACTAGAGCCATTGATAGAAGAGGCGCTTGCCCTCTCCGGCGACCTTCCCACACGCCTAAAGGAACTCATGTCCGCGGCATGTGAGCTCTCCAAAGGACAGGAAGGACAAAAGCTGGAGATAGCTTTCAGACACATGTCACAGGAATTGAGGGCGGGAGAGGATCCAAGGATGCCTCTGGCAGACATACTCTTCACCCTGGAGAGATACAAGGAATGCGTCGAACTCTTCGAAAAGCTCGCAAAGGATACGGGGCATGTGTCCTCATGGAACAACCTCGGGGTCGTGTTGACGAAGATGGGAGATGACAAGAAGGCTGTAGAGATATACCGCCACGCGCTGGATCTCAAACCCTCCTCTCCCAAGGTTTGGTTCAACATAGGGAAGGCGTTCTACCGTCAACACAAACTCCCAGAGGCAATGAGCGCCTTCCTCAACTCTACACGTCTGGACCCGACGAATAAGAGCGCTTGGAACAACCTTGGTGTTGTCTACCGTGCCACGGGACGGATAGGACAGGCCATGAAATGTTACAGGAAGGCCGCGGAGATAGACCAAAGCTATGCCTGGGCATGGCATAATATGGGCGTTCTGCTCCTGCACGAGGGCAGGCCCAGGGATGCAGAGCGGCATTTCCTGAAGGCGTTGGAGGGAAAACCGGATTACGAGCCGAGCAAGAAGATGGTGAAGGCGTTAAGGAGGAAAAGCCATGCCTAAGCCGGTCTTGGTGATAGGTGGGAGCGATCCCTCCGGAGGGGCAGGCATACAGGCGGACCTGAAGGCGCTAGCATTGTGTGGGATCCACGGATGCACGGTCATGACCTGCGCCACGACCCAGACCACACAGGAGTTCAAGACACTACGTCCCCTTTCCCCCTCCGATATCATTGACCAGTTGGACGCGCTGCTGGATGACTGTGAGTTCGAATATGTGAAACTTGGCCTCTTGGGCTCTCCTGAGAACATCGAGGCCGTGGGAAGAAGGCTCTCCGATGGAGAGATGAAGCTCATAGTCGATCCTGTTCTATCCTTCACCCTGGGAGGAGAGCTTGCTGAGGATGTGGTGAATGCCTATGAACGATACATCTTTCCGGGAACATGGCTCGTGACGCCGAACAAGGCCGAAGCACGGCGCTTTACCGGCCGGAAGGATTGTGGCAGGCCCTTGGCCGAATCTGTACACAGCCTTGGGCCGGAACATGTGATCATTACAGGGGGCTTCGGAGACCCGAATACCGTGGACGTCTTCCTTTCCCAAGGAGAGTGGCACAAGTTCAGGAGCCCCAGGATACCGAAGGAGGTGCACGGCACCGGTT
>DAOVJP010000264.1 GCA_030673205.1 Thermoplasmata archaeon | reverse complement strand
CCCACTCCCCCGGCCACGCATATCACCGTGTCGTGATCCTTTATCTCCGAGGCATGGCCCAGCGGCCCCACAAAGGCATAATAGGATTCGCCGGCCTTCATCTTAGCCAGTTTGTATGTGGAAGTGCCGACTGCCATGAATACTATTGTTATGGTCCCTTTGTCCTTGTCGAAATCCGCTATGGTAAGAGGTATCCTCTCACCCTTCTCATCTGGCATAACGACCAGGAACTCTCCTGGCTTGGCCTTCCTAGCCATGTCCGGTGCCTCGACCACAGCCTCATATATCGTGGGGGCCAGTTCTTTCATGCTCAATATCTTCGCCATATGCAACACGCCTCCCCTGCGGGGTGGTTCATACCCTAGGGTATGAGCAGGTCGCGTTAGCCAATCGTCCTATTTAATGGTTTAGAAAAGAGAAAGGAAGGGGGTTAATATGATGCGTTCTAATGGGCTTAGATAAGGCCCTGGTCCATCATGGCGTCGGCGACCTTGAGGAAGCCGGCGATGTTGGCGCCAACGATGAGGTTGCCAGGCTGACCGTATTTCTCGGCGGCCTTGGCGGCGTTGGCGTGTATGTTCACCATGATCTGGTGGAGCTGTTTGTCCACTTCTTCGAACGTCCATGACAGCCCGATGTGGTTCTGGCACATCTCAAGTCCGGAGGTGGCTACTCCACCTGCGTTGGCTGCCTTGCCAGGCCCGAAACTGACCTTGTTCTCGACGAAATACTCGGCCGCATCAGGGGTGGTGGGCATGTTAGCGCCCTCGGAGACGGCGATACACCCCTTGCTCACCAGCACCTTCGCCTCTTCCAGGTCCAACTCGTTCTGGGTGGCACAGGGCATGGCCACATCGACCTTGTCAACTAGGGTCCATGGTCTCTTGCCCTCGAAGTACTGTACACCATATTTCTCGGCGTACTCCTTTATCCTGCCTCTCTTCACGTTCTTGAGGTCCATGATAAAGTCCCACTTCTCCCCAGTGATACCGGCAGGATCGTAAATAGAGCCGCTGGAATCTGACAGCGTAACGACCTTTCCGCCGAGCTGATTGACCTTCTGGACAGCGTATTGAGCTACATTTCCACTTCCGGAGATGACCACTGTCTTTCCCTTGAAATCGGTTCCACGGGCTTTGAGCATCTCCTCGGCGAAATAGGTGGCACCGTAGCCGGTGGCTTCAGGGCGCACTAGGCTGCCGCCCCAGTTCAAGCCCTTTCCAGTGAGCACGCTCTCGAACCTGTTGGTGAGCTTTCTGTACTGGCCGTACATGAAACCTATCTCACGCCCACCAACGCCTATGTCTCCCGCTGGAACGTCAGTGTTCGGTCCTATATGTCGGAACAGTTCGCTCATGAAACTCTGGCAGAAGCGCATGACCTCGTTATCGCTCTTCCCCTTGGGGTCGAAATCACATCCTCCCTTCCCACCGCCCATTGGCAGGCCGGTCAGGGCGTTCTTGAATATCTGCTCGAACCCGAGGAACTTGATGATTCCAGGGTACACAGAGGGGTGGAAACGCAGTCCGCCTTTGTAGGGGCCGATGGCGCTGTTGAACTCTATTCTCATTCCACGGTTGACCTGGATATCTCCACTATCATCCATCCACGGCACCCTGAAGAATATCTGTCGCTCGGGTTCCACGAGCCTCTCAAGTATTCTGGCCTTCTTGTATTCGGGGTGCTTCTCAATAACCGGCGCCAGGGAGTCAAGGACCTCTTTTACAGCCTGATGAAATTCCTTCTCTCCCGGATTTCTCTGTATCACTTTTTCCATTACTTCGTCGGTATAAGTCATCGCTATACCTCCTACATAGGTCGGATGTTGTGGGAGAACGGATGCTTCTATATAAATTTGAGGCTCTTGTGTCGCATGACTACAACAGATCTGCATTGATCTTGTTCCGTCTTTTACACCCTGCTAGGTCCTGGGCCGGACCCGGCTATGTGCCCCAGGGATTGGAACCATGTCTTTGTGGGCTCGAATGCGAACCACTGCGCTCCATGAGCATCTTCTACGCTGGCAAGGCCGCAGAGGAACAATGTCGTGCGAAACTCGTCTATTATCTCCTTGAGTGCTTTGGAGGTGTGGACCGGTCCTTCCATGGCGGGGGCCAATAGCCGTCCTGCGATCCCCGCGGCATTAGCACCTAACACCAGCGCACGGAGCACGTCCACGCCGTTCCTCACACCGCCGGTGGCTATCAGGGGAAGGCCCACCGAGGCCTCCTTGATCGATACAGGGGTAGGTATGCCCCAGTCCCAGAGCATCTGGCCCAATTGCTCGCGGTGCCCATCACCAACGGCCCTGGCCCTGTAGACCTCCACGGCGGAGAATGAAGTGCCTCCCAATCCCCCCACATCTATGCCTTTGACCCCAGCCTCTTTAAGGGCTAGGGCGTTCTGTCGAGATATTCCTGCGCCGGTCTCCTTCGCCAGCAGCGGGAAGTCCTCGGAGAGTGAGGCTATAGCATCCAGAAGACCTGCGGCAACCAGGTCTCCCTCGGGCTGCACCGCTTCCTGCAAATAATTCAGATGTAATGCCAGTATGTCCGCCCCTATCATGTCCATGGCAGAGGAAGCCTCCTCCGCCCCATAGGGGTTGTTAGGGTCCACGAGTTGTGGAGCCCCCAGGTTGCCTATTACAAGGGGCACATCAAATTCCTTCACCACAGAGTATGTGGGGGCCAACTCTGGATGTTCGATACCCGCCCGTTGACTGCCCACACCCATGGCCACCCCATGTTCGGCGGCGGCCTTCGCCAGATTGGCGTTGATACTCTGGGCCAGTGGGTGGCCGCCCGTTATAGCGGATATGACAATAGGGGCCTCGATCCTCTCGCCGAACAGCGTGGCGGATAGGTCCACATCCTCCATGTCCACACGGGGGATGGCGCTGTGG
>DAOVJP010000429.1 GCA_030673205.1 Thermoplasmata archaeon | reverse complement strand
GGGGGGGGGGGGGGGATAGGCTTACAGCCCTATCAGCGCCAATCTCAACACGGTGCCAGCTATGAGGGACACGAGGCACATCAGTGCTACGGCCTTGATGAAATCCTTCCACCCGAACTCCTTGAAGAGCATGACGAAGGTGGCTATGCAGGGGAAGAAGGTGGAGAGCACCACCACGGATACGGTGAGCTGGGCTGCCGTCATCCCAAGAGGAATGAGCACGCCGACGGCCACATCCTTCCGCAACATGCCCAGGACCAGGCCTCCCACCGCCTCCTTTGGCAGTCCCAGGAGGCCAGAGACCACAGGAGCGGCTATGTCGCCCAAGGCTTCCATGACGCCGGTGTTGTATGCCACAACGGCTATGGCAGTTCCCAGGAGCATGAAGGGTATTGCCTCTTTCAGGAAGCCGGATATCCTCCACCAGACCTTCTTGATCAAAGGCGTCAGCGCCGGCTTGCGATATGGCGGTATCTCCATTATGAACTCATACTCTTGACCTTTTATGAATCGTTTCAGAACGAGGGCCAGCACGACATAGATGACCAGAAGGGAGAGGTAGACTATCAGGATGTACTGCAGTCCCATTGGTCCCAGGACGGCGAATATCATGGCGCTCAGCGCCGCACAGGGCACGGCTATGGATAGAAGTGTGGCGGCCATAAAACGCTGCTTCTTCGTTTCCAATATCCGGGTGGCCATTATCCCTGGGACATTGCATCCCAATCCGAGGAGCGTTGGCACCACCGAGGCCCCGTGCAGGCCAAGTTTGTGAAAGAAGCTATCCAGAAGCACGGCCAGGCGCGGCAGGTATCCTACGTCCTCTATAACGCTGAGAACTGCATAGAATACGATGACAAAGGGAAGGACCATTGCGAATGGGACATACATGCCGGTGGTGAGCAGTCCGAAGCTCTGGCTGAAATCCCAGACCATCTCTCCATCTGCCATGATAGGATTTCCTATCAGCAGGTCCCGCATGAAACCCGGCGCCATGTTCGACCCTATCGCATCCACCACCCAGGGGCCGTAGTGATCGTAGAACAACGGGTCCATTATGTTCTCTATGATGAAATTCCCCACAACGACTATGCCTAGGAACATGGAGAATAGCACTAGGAGGGCGATAGGAATGCCTGTGATAGGTTTGACCGTAGCCTCCGCCAAACGTTCTCCCAAGGATGGATGGTGATGCCTGACCCTCTGCACCTTGTGAACTATATTGCCGATGTGCTTCCACCTCTCTTCCGCTGTCGCCGTGGTGGGTTCGGAAGAAACGGCATCCTCCTTCAGCCGCCCGAGCATCTCTTTTATGCCCTGACCGTGCAGGGCGCTTATGGGGACCACGGGCACTCCCAGCATGTTCTCTAACAGAGGGACATCTACCGTGATGCCCTTTTTCTTAGCCTCATCCCACATGTTGAGGGCGACGATGGTGGGTTTCCCACACTCTATTATTGAGAGGGCAAGATATAAGTGTCGTTCGAGGTTGGTAACATCTACAACGCAGATGATGGCATCCCCTTTCTCCATGAACGAGGAGGCTACCGCCTCCGCTCTC
>DAOVJP010000334.1 GCA_030673205.1 Thermoplasmata archaeon | reverse complement strand
TGGACGCCGGCACCCGAACTGTCGAAGACGCGGCAGACATAACCGTGGCTGGCGCCGCCAGGGTCGTATCCGGCACCAAGAGCTTGAGAGAATGGGAGGATGTGGAAAAGATGACCGATGTTCTGGAGAACCTGGTCTTGTCCATAGACGTGGCAGATGATATAGTGGCCCCTTTCCTCCAACGCCCTTCCCTAGATACCATACTGGAAGAGGCGACCACGCTATCCCTAGCTGGCGGACTGCTCATGGACATAAAAGGCGTATGGAGCACCCCCCGGAACCTACAGGAGATGGCCGAGTCATTCAAAGAGTTCTATTTCTCCGTTCCCCGCGACATCGAACGAGCACGTTTTCTCGATTGGGAAGGGAGCGAGAGGGTCGGAGCGATAGTGGACCTCCAGGATGCTCTGGAAGAGATAGGGGGCAGTCCGTGGAACCCATAGAAGAGATAAAGGTCATGGTGGCCAAATACGTCTTGGTGGAGCAGAGGACGTTCACCATGGAGGAGATGGCCTTTTTCTTCTCTTTGAAGCAGAGATGGTGCACCATGGACAAGTCGAAAGCTGTAGTCGCCCGCGCCAAGGAGATAGGGCTATTGAAGGAAGAAGATGGGAAGTTGGTCCCCGCCTTCGACGTAGACACCGTTCCTCTCCCCCCTGTGTTCACACCCTCCAACAACCTATTCAAAAGCCTGGTGGACCTGAAACCCTTGAAGGGAGAGGGAGAAGAGGAGGGAGGAGGAACGACGGGGGAGAAAGGAGGAGGGGAAGAAAAGGTCACAGGTGGAGAAGAGGGGAAAGGAAAAAAGGGGAAAAGCGGGGGCGTGGCGGAGGAAGGGGAGGACAAGGAGGAGGAGACGCTCATGAAGATCGTATCTCGAATAAAGGGGGAGACGGGCAGCGACCTGAAGACCGTTATGCGAGAGGTCAACAGGGAACAGAAGAAGACCGGACTCTCCATAGAGGTGGCCGCGATCCTTGTGGCCATACATCACAAGGCCGACATAGAGGGCCTGGTGGAAGAAACAAAGACCATCCTCTCAAAGCCCACCTAAGATGCTTCAGAAGAAAGGCAAGCACATAGGCTACTTCACAAGATAGACAAGCATCATTCTTTCTCGAACTTGATCATATCCCCCAATGTCAGCCCCCTGCTCGGTTTCCGGGAAGGAAACGCCTGTTCGACCTGTTCCATCTTCTCCATGAGCTTAATGTCCAGCACCCGCTCCAATCTCTTTATCAGCCCCTCCGAGGGATGGATGGACCCCGTCTCGAGGTTTCCGACCACCGACCTCTTTTCGTGCAGCCTCTTCCCTAACTCCTCATGGTCCCATCCCTTCCTCTCCCTGGCTTTCCTTATCCTAGTCGAATAATCCCCCACTAGCTCCAATATATCTCTTTCGAATACGTTCTTCTCCTTGTAGCGTTTCTCCCGCTGTTCCAATCTGGCCTCCACCACCGGGATCTCCTTTTCAGCATCCGGACTGCCTGGGGCCACACCGAACTTGCTGCAATCGCCACACACCTGGAGTCTGGTCCCCTCCACTAAGATGGTCTTGAGATAGGATGCACCCTTTCCACACATTTCACATATCACAGTAATACCTCCACATAGCAATGCCTTCAAAGAAGGCAGGGGCATATCGGCCAAAAACATATATAACCTTTGGCCGTATAGTTGAAGAGATAGTGGCGCATTACATCCACATCTAACGAACAGAAAGGTGAACGGGTTGGCGAAGAACGGCGTTAAAGAAAAGAAGGGATCCGACATAAAGGAAGTGGAACTTCCCCCCGAAAAGATAGAGGACCCCCCCGAGGGGGAGATCTCTGCGGCGGAACTGGTAGATAGGATAGAGGTTCTTCAGGACGACAACCTAAGGCTCATAGAGGAAGCAAGGCGGCTGGAGAACGAAAAACACTACTTGGAAACGGACAACCTCCGGTTGCAAAGAGAGATACAGCGCCTCAAAGCCGAACTTGCCCGGATAAAACGCCCCCCACTCATCGTTGGCTCTGTCAAAGATGTGCTCGGAGAGGGACAGATAGTTGTAAAGAGCAGCACTGGCCCCGATTTCATAGTGAATACCGCGGAACACATACGAATGGAGACGGTGGTCATCGGCTCCCGGGTCGCCTTGAACAAGCAGACCCTCACAATAATGGGCGTTCTCCCGCCCTCCGTGGACCCGATCGTCAGCGGGGCGGAGGTCATTGAGAAGCCTGTGATGTCATACAACGACATAGGCGGATTGAAAGAGCAACTTGT
>DAOVJP010000127.1 GCA_030673205.1 Thermoplasmata archaeon | reverse complement strand
ATGGAGGAATGGGATACGGAGCGGGGGCCGTGGCTGCCATAAAGTTCGGTGCAAAGGAATTTGTAGACGTGAGGCCGGTAGCCGTTGGCTCCATAAAGTCCACCTTCGAGAAATACTCTCACCTGGAGGACATACTCCCTGCCATGGGGTATGGGACACGGCAGATCAGGGACCTGGAGGCAACACTCAACGCCGCAGACTGTGACGTGGTAGTAGGTGGGACTCCGATAGACCTCAACCGCGTGGTGAAGATAAACAAACCCATAATACGTGTCAGGTATGAACTCCAAGAGATAGGAATACCAACCCTGGACGAGATACTCAACGGGTTTCTAACAAGACACGGGCTCTCCTAACCGTCTCGGCCAAACGCGGGACTGTGAACCCCTTTCCTTCCATCTCTTTTATCTCCTCTTCAGTGGACCACTTGAAATCCTCGTTCTCCCAGTCTAGGGTCACCTCTGCTTCTCCCACCCTGAGGAACGCACAAGGATGGACCTCCCATACCTGCACCTTGTCCCGGGCGTCGAGAGCCTCCGCCTTCCCTATGAACACCGCCTCCTTCGGACCCATCCCAGTCTCCTCTCTCATCTCTCGCACCGCCGTTTCCTCAGGCATTTCTCCCTCTTCCACATAGCCAGAGATGCAGGACCACACCCCCCTATATGAGCCCACGCGCCCACTCCTTCTCACCACAAGAAGCTCACCCCGTGAGTTGAAAAGCACAGATGTGGCTATTTGAGACAATGCAACGCCCTCTAATTCCACGATCCCATTTTCCCCATCCATAAACGCCGAATCGCCCGTCCTGAACGCTTCACAATCCACGCCATCTATAAGAGGGGTCTCCGCCTCCTCGCAGGCGGCTATCAACGCATCATCCGCCTTCTCTGCCAATATGCCTGCTGGAGAGCCCTTGTATCTCTTCAACAGCACCAACGTGCCCTTGTCTATACCATGTTCATTGACCCGGGGAAGCACTAATATACGCCTGTTGAGAGCCTCTCCGAATATATCGGAACGTGGATTATTCACCACTCCCGTCCCAGCGTCCACATCTCTCAAAAAAGAAAAAGCGAGGTGTGTCCGCAAGACCACGCCACTGGCCCTCCTCGAGACTTGACCTCTGCCATGGATGGTTGCGGACATGCTTCACCTCAATAAGATCATATCCTGTGTTCAACTATATAATGTTTGTAGGACAAACGGCCTCATCCAAAAGCTATTTTCACTTTTATGTTCTAGATCAAAAGGCCAAACCTTTCAAGGATCCGCCCGAAGATGTTGTGAAAGTCATATCGACTTTCGGGATGAAGCCGGGTGTTGCCTAAATATTATATAGCGGCTGGGGATTAAGGAAACCTGAGAAAATGGTCCCGAAGAAGCAAAAGCATGAGGATATCAATGAAGAGGATGCCAGTGAAACCAGCGATGGCGAGAGGGATAGGATAGAGCATTTCATAGAGACCTACCTGTCTCGTTATCGGGAGTTGATAGATGTAGCTAGGCTACCGAAGGAGGATATGCCAGCGTTCTACACAGACTATCCGTTCAAGATACAGGCATATCGCTTCGATAATGGTACCATGGGCATAGTCTTCGTCAAAGGAGACGAAGCGCTCACCATCTCTGTGAAAGAGGGGGAATTCCACGAGGTGCGTTGGGTATTGGAGGACAAGGCATGTGATCATTTCATCGGGCTGAAGACGCTGGATGAAGCCTCCGCTGATAGGGCCGACTTCCTGGCAGAGAAGGATGCCGAACACGACAGTTCCTTCGCCAAGAAGAAGGAATCCCTCGCCATCATGAAGAACGAGATACAGGGCCTGGAAGGAGACATAACCGATATGGCCAAGGTCAACCCCTGGCTCGAGGATCGTGTAGCAGGACAGATGACCAGGCTCTCTTCTACAAAGGATCTTATAGAATCTATGGAGACAGAGGTGAGCGATGAGATATATAGCCGTTTCAAAGGATACCTATCCATCCTAGACATATTGGAACTACAACTACCCCCTGGATTCGAGGAGGAAGAGGAGGAAGAGGAGGAAGAGGAGGAAGAGGAGGAAGAGGAGGAAGAGGAGGAAGAGGAGGAAGAGGGGGTTGGAGAGGGGGAGAGTGAAGGGAGCGGTGTTCCAACCCTCGCCTTCATCGCCGCCGAGAGCAACCTGGAGGAGCTAGAGCCCGAGCAGGGGCGTGAACGCGAGAAGCCCCCTGTCTCTGCTAGGCGGACAAGACCACATCGCCGTCACCCTCGGAGGGATGAGAGACTCTTCGTGGAAGTGCAGAAAGAGAAGGTCAAGCCGAAGATCCAGAGCATCCCGTCCGCCGAACTTCCTCCAGAGATAAAGAAGACCATCTTCCGGATGAATCGTCGTCTCTACAACCTGGAGAAGAGGATGGAGGCCATGGACCAATCCCGTCCTTCGGAGATAAAGAAGATCAAGGAGGATATGGTGAAACTGAAGGATCAGTTCAAGGCGAAATCACGGTCCCAGGACATGAAGATGGACGCTGCGAACAAAGCCTTGAAGCAGATCATAGAGAAACAACTTGCGGAGGAGATCCGCAAGGTCCGCAAGCTCGCCACAGGCCTGGGAATTGCGGCGCTAGTAGTGGCAGTAGTAGCCATTTTGCTTATTATCTACGAAATGGGATTACTCCCATTCTGAGGAGCCCTGTCTATTTCCAGGGTACGTCCTTCCATCCCTCCGATATCTCCTCCTTGGACCGGCTTAGATATTTCTTCTCCAGAGCCTTGGAGATGTTCACATCGAAGAGGTTCGCTATGCTAAGGGTGATGAATATCACATCCGCCGCCTCCTCAGCCACGTCCCCCTTGCCTCTCACAGCTTTGGCCAACTCCCCTGTCTCCTCTGCCAATACGCTGGTGAGCAAAAGAGGGCCAGACGCCTTGTCTTCTTCCCCGAACATCTCCCGTATACGGGCCTGTATATCTTCTAGTTCCATCTGTTCCACTCCTGTAAAATATTTTGGTAATGGGCGGGTAATATATCTTGGAGGAAGCAAAGCTTCCTCCGACCTTTTGCTGGCGCAAAAGATGCAGTTGGGTAATGGTGGCCCCAAGAGGACTCGAACCTCTGTCTCAGGATACAGGATCCTGCGTGTTTGACCGCTACACTATGGGGCTTTTGCGAATGAAATGAGCGAAAGTCCCAGAGTCGGAGGAGCCCAGAGGGTTCCTCCAAGACTATGGGGCTGCGAATGGGCTTTTGCGAATGAGATGAGCGAAAGGATCGCGCCAGAGGAGGTGGAAAAGCCGACGAGGGCATATACTTTTCTGATGGGGAGGGAGGGGGGGTGTTTCGCTCACAGAGCATAGTCTCAGAGAAGGGTCACGCCTTCCGTTGCTGCTTCTGTATCTTGGCCCAAGTATCCCGTAGAGGGACGGTCCGGTTGAACACCATCCCAGTGGTATCTGGGTCCGCACAGAAATATCCCAACCGCTCAAACTGGAAACGGTCATAGGGCTGGAGTTCTTGGAGGGATGGCTCCACTTTACACCCTTTCAGCACTTTCAGCGACTCCGGGTTCAAAAGCTCCTTGAAATCCACATCCTTCTGCCCCAGTGGCTCCTCCACAGTGAACAACGTCTCATACAGGCGTACCTCGGCGTCCAAAGCATGTTTTGCGGACACCCAGTGTATGGTGGATCTCACCTTCCGTCCATCGGGCGCATCCCCGCCTCTGCTCTCCGGGTCTATCCGACACCTCAGCTCCACCACCTTCTCTCCATCCATGATATGGTCGGTGCAGGTCACCAGGTATGCGTTCCGGAAGCGGACCTCCCTCCCCGGAGCCAGCCTATAGAACTTCTTGGGAGGGTCTACCATGAAATCGCCCCTTTCGATGTACAGCTCGTTGGAGAATGGGACCTTCCTGGTACCAGCTTCTGGGTCTTCCGGGTTGTTCACCACGTCCATGAATTCCTCTTCATCGGAGAAATTCTCGATGACGACCTTGAGAGGGTCTAGAACACCCATATACCGCCTGGCGGTTCTGTTCAGGGCATCACGAACACAATGCTCCAAGAACTCTATGGCTATGGTGCTGTTCACCTTGGCCACGCCTATTCTCCCGCAGAACTCCCGGATGGCCTCAGGGGGATAGCCGCGGCGTTTCATGCCGCTTATGCTGGGAAGCCTGGGATCGTCCCAACCCGAGACATATTTTCCCTCAACCAGTTCCAGGAGCATACGCTTGCTCATCACCGTATATGTCAGGTTGAGCCTGGCGAACTCGATCTGCTGAGGGTGGTATATGCCAAGCTCGTTGAGGAACCAGTCATACAGGGGTCGATGGTTCTCGAACTCCAGAGTGCAGATGGAATGTGTTATCCCTTCGATGGAATCCTCCAAGCCGTGGGCCCAGTCGTACATCGGATATATGCACCATTTGTCGCCGGTGTTGTGATGCGTGGCGTGGAGTATGCGGTACATCACTGGGTCGCGCATGTTCATGTTCGGGTGGGACATGTCCACCTTCGCCCGCAACACCTTCTCCCCGTCCCCGAACTCCCCCGCTTTCATGCGCTCCAATAGGTCCAGGCTTTCCTCCGTCGGTCGATCACGATGCGGGCTCTCTTTCCCGGGTGTCGTGAGGCTCCCACGATATTCCCTTATCTCCTCCGCGGACAGCTCGTCCACATATGCTTTTCCGGCCTTCACCAACTGTACGGCGTATTCGTACATCTTGTCGAAATAGTCAGAGGAGAAGAAGAGCCTGTCCTCCCAGTCGAACCCAAGCCACTGCACGTCCCGGATGATGGATCGGACATATTCCTCCTCTTCTTTGGAGGGGTTCGTATCATCGAATCTGAGATTACATTGTCCACCATATTCCTCGGCGATGCCGAAGTTAAGGCAGATGGACTTGGCGTGGCCGATGTGCAGATACCCGTTCGGCTCCGGAGGGAACCTCGTATGCACTCGCCCTTCAAATTGGCCGTTCTTGTTGTGCTCGTCGATGATCTCACGGATGAAATCCCGTGATGAATGCTCTTCCGGGTCCATGTCGCGCCACCTGTCCTGCCTGGTTTAGCAGTGGTAGAATTATAAGCATTTGGGTGTGCAAGATGGGCGTGAGGGAGGGGTGGGCGGAATGGGTGTGCGAGATGGGCGTGTGGGCTTTCGGGCTTTTTTGCTCTCGGCCCAGGCGAACAGGAAGAACGCGAAGCTGAAGAACTGCTCGCCCGTTTCCTGGGCTGGCTT
>DAOVJP010000184.1 GCA_030673205.1 Thermoplasmata archaeon | reverse complement strand
TGGCTGCCGGTGGAACCTCTTCTCGCCCATGTGTCCCTGTGGCAGATAATCTATTATATACGCATAATCCTCCAAACATATTCCCCCTTACACGTTCTCCTCGAAAATGGTAATTATCTTCTTAACCGTGTCCTCGGACACCTCAAACCTCTCCTTGTAATAGATGGCCTTCACATCATCCGGATGAGTAGGCATTATATCCACTAGGGTCACTGCAATGATATCCGTGACCTCGTCCACTTCCATAAGTTGATCCACAAGAGCCCTGGCTCTCTTACCCGGGAGTCTAGCGATGCTTCTGGCATGCTGTAAAGCAAAACCCTGTTCGTGGTTCAACTCTCCCCTCTTATCGTTCGCTTCCTCAAGGAGCTCTTTTGCCTCTGCTAATGTAAGATAGCGTTCTTCCATCGATCTCACTCCTATCTACGCTTTGACCTTCCTGAGATGCTCTGGATTGGCCACCACTGTTTTCTTCGCATTGCCCACTTTGACATTCACAACATAGGCACGGCCCTGTTTTCCCATCACGGTCCCCGTCAACCCCTGGAACCTCCTATGCGGCATTCCGTGGTGTATGCTCGGGTCTATGACTATAGAAGCCTTCTCTCCTGTCTCGAACATGATCAACGAATGCGTTACTGGAGGCATGCCTCTGTCCCTTGGGCGCTTTCTCAATACATGCCTAGTCATGACCCTAAGGCCGTGTGATCTTCTGACCATATGTTTATTCCTCCGCGTAGTGTATCTTCAGCACATCGAGATACGACACACTGCAAGGTGTGCCCGTCAACTCAGCTATGCTGGGCGTGGTTCTGCCTGCATCGCCATGACAGAACTCCTTTATATACGTTCCTGAAGCCGCCCTTATAGTGATATCTACAGTATCTGGAGAGATGCGGTCGTAGGCTAGTTCCAATATCTTCCGCTTCCGCACCATGTCGGCCCTCCTGTGACTTACTCGTGAGGGCGTCCTCTGTGCTATCTCTATCCCTACCAGTCCCATGACCTTCTTCATCTCCTCATCAGATATGTCATGTTCGAACAGGACCCGACCCAGATAAGTCTTCTCGGGGGTCGCGTCCTTTATTCCCCGCACCTCTTTCTTGTCCGAATAGCGAAAGCCGGATATCTCCACCCTCCCCACGGCAGAGGAGTTTATCATCTCCTGGGCCTTCTCGACATCCAACTTCCTTTTTCGGGGGTGCTTGATCTCCGCCACGAACGGCCTTCCCTCCCCTATCATTCGGGCGTCTATGTCCTCACGTCCCATTCCATGGAACGAGTGCTCATCCCCTTCTAGTCTGTCCATCAGCGGTCCGCATACGAGCTCTTCCACACTGGTCTGGTACATCTTTCCCGTACCATCGCACTTAACACAGCCTCTTCCACCACAGGCCCTACAGGGCCACCTGGTCTGCGGGATCCCCCTCTCCAATTTTCTGTACCAACCGAAAAAGAACACGGGGTTCGGCCCCACTTCCACATGGCGGTAGAGCACATCGAGCACGGCCACGATGTCCGGCCGTTTGAATTCCACCCCCGCCCCCACTATCTTTTCCACCCTCTTCCCGATCTCCCGATTGAGCTCTGTCTTCATTGGCTCCTGGCTCTCGGTCCCTACCTCCTCCCACAGTCTTTCCTCTGCCTCCACCATATCCGGGTCCAGCCGGTTACCCAGTAGGAAATTGTTATATTCCCATTCGGAGAGGGCATCCGCCACCACCTTCGCCATATCATCCAGGTCCACGAAGAGGCCTCCGCAGAGGGTGCACTCCTCTTCCTCCGGATGTTCATCCGGTGGGGAGTTAGCTAGGGCCAAGAAATGCTCCTCCGAGCCGTGTACGGGCTCGGCCGCTTCATCGTTCCCCTCCTTCCTCGCCTCCACACTCTCCCCTGCGACGCCTGCGCCCTCCACTCTTGCCTCCACACTACCTTTCTCAACCTTCAACATGTCCCTAAGCATGATGCCCCTTTGCTGATTGGAAAGGCCGGAACCAAGTTTTGCCACCAGGCGACCGAGGCACCTGTCGCATAGGCCGCGGTCCGTGCATGCCCGGACAATGGAAATTGGAGAAGATGTGGTGGGGGGTGTGGCAGATGGGGGAGAAGGGGCGGGAGGAGTGGAAGACGTAGGAGAGGGCGAAGGGGGCGGGGCGGGAGGCGTAGAGGGCATGGTCTACCTCCTGGGAAGATCGACGTATGTGGACTTGACCCAGTCCCATAAGTGTTCCTGATCTCCCCTTATGTGGGCCTCGTGCCATGGCAATGCGACCTTCTTCATCTCCTTCCAGATGTCGCTGACCCTGGCGGCCTCAACGGGGGCATCGTAAAGGAGGAAAGGCGTGAAACCCTTTCTCTCCTTCTCTCTCCAATCCTCCAGAAGGAAGGCTAGGCGTATGCGGGTGGTCTCCTCCGCTCTGTACAGTTCGGCCCTCAACCCCTGTTTGTACGGGAACCGGGCGTCTAACAGTTCTATGTCCGCCACTTCCCCGAAATTGAATTCCTTGTCAAGCCGCCATTCCTTTTGGTCCTTGTAATCCACGAACTCCCATTCGAAGGGGGTAAGCTGCATCCTCACACCGCGGTCGATATCGAATTTCACCCACAGGCCAAAGAACATTCCCATGAGCTTCTCCGTCAACTTGGCCTTGTGGCCTACGACCTCATCGTTCCCCTCTCCCTCCAAATGCGCGAACTTCTCATCCAGTTCCTCTAACCAATCATCGGACATAGAGAGCCCAATGGACATGGAACAGATAATGGTTACGGTGAGAAGAAACAAGCCGAGGAGGGGGAGCCGAAATGAAAAGGCGCAGTATCGGACATTGTCCTGTGCGCTGATGGGGGAGTGTGGGTTTCCGAGGAGAATAGCGACGTGGCGGGAGGTGCTCTTTCCTCGGTTCGGCTCCTTCCTCGGCGGTCAGCGCGAGAGATGGAAAACTACTACTCCTTCCTATCAATATGTATATTGGTCCCGTAGACTATAAGGCTTTTGGTCATTCTAATGTCCTTTCTCCAAAAAATCCAATAGATCGGCAATTTCATTAGGATATTTTTTACGTAACCGGACATCTCCCATGTTAGCTCTCACTATTGGTCGGAGAGGAGGGCTCTTGCCCCACTCCTCCATGAGATGAATGGTGCTTGGATCCCTCATTGCCAACACAGATATGGATGAACAGAGCACTTTCTTCAATAGCTCCATGGGCTCCCCTGTCTCATTCGGGTGGAAAGATACCTCTGCCATGGCTTTGATGTGGATATCTCTCAAGATAGGGACCAGCGCAGGTTGTTTCTTGAGCAGGGACGGATCTGCTAGTATCTCTATGGCGGTGCGGAACATTATAGGATAGCCCTCTGCGGTCCATCTTTTGAGGGTCTGCGCTATGAAGGCCGGATCCTTCTCCGCCAGGGGTCTCAGGGCCAGAGGGACTGCTTCTCTGATCCTCCATTTCCTGTTTATCACCGCATGCTCCAATACCGGAGCCGTCGAATCCCTCATCTCAGGGCTCAATATCATCAAACTCCCCAGTGCTATTATGGCGACCAGGCTCAGGTATTCATCCCCTTCCATCAACCATCTATCAACGATATCGCGGACATCGGGTTTGGCCGAGAGCATCTTCCCTGTTTCCAGCGCCAGGGACAGGTTCGCCTTATCCTCCGACAACCCGCTTCTCTTCTTCAATAAAGCGGCTAGTGCAACTGCATCCTTCTCTAATTTGGGCCATTCCGCCCTTAGTTCTAGAACCGTCTTGTGTTCGTCCATCCCTTCACCGCGCCTGGAAACCCCTATGGGCTCTTAGATTTTGCGGCGCTCTACCTCTTCAAATGCCTCCGCCCAGGTCCCCAGTGCTTCTGCGTTTTATGGAAGGCTACCGAGTCGTTGCGCCCCTCCTGCAGTTCGCTGTATCCCTTCCCATCGTAAAAGGGTCGGTCAGGCTTATCATAGAGATCCATTATGGAAAGGTGGTCCATCCCATTGTAGTGCGCATAGCTTACGGCATGCTCCAAGAGCGTGCTCCCCACCCCAGTGCCCACGTGTTC
>DAOVJP010000092.1 GCA_030673205.1 Thermoplasmata archaeon | reverse complement strand
CCGAGGCGCCATCGCTCATACTAACCGCCCCGGAATTGTTGTACCTCATGTAGATGGTGGTATTCTCCATCGCCGGAAGAAGAGGGATATAGATCCACACCGTGGCCTCCACGCCAAAGGTGTATTCCTCGACCCAATAGGGCAGGAACGAGCCATCCTCGCCCAGGAAACGTATGTCGTCGAAATCTGGTTGCATGCCCGCGGAATAAGGCACGACCATCCGAACCTGATACCCATAGAGGTCCAGGACAGAGGGGTTCTCGACCTCTATGCTCCGTTCCATAGGGAATTCGGGCAGCACCGCGAGTAAAAGGTTGTCATCTATGGAACAGTCCGCCACATTCTCTGCAACGATGCCCCGGGCCGCGTGGCGGATGGTGAAACCGGAGATGGTCACTTCGTTGGCCAGTATTGTGAAGGCGTCCCCCCCTCCCGCGTCCACAATGGTATTCACTCGGTCCCCAGTAGTTATAGTGAGGGCTTTGGTCACCTGCACATTCTCGTAATAGACGCCGAGCCCGGCCAGGAGGGTATGACAATCCAGCGTATCAACATCATCTATCGCCTCCTGGATGGTCAGGAAATACTCGTCCGTATCAACATTACGGACCAAACACAGCCACCCGCTCTCCCTCGCAAAAGGCCAGAGGTCTTGATTCGTTCCTCCGTCTATGTCATAGGGCTCGTCCACGAAGCCATCCCCGTTCACATCCGGTGTGGTCCAATCGCTCCAGTAGTTGCCGCCGCCGGGATATGGGAGGTTCCAGATGTTGGTGCCATCATCGTAGGCCTGGTTGGTGTTAGAGATGATGTTGTTGTGGTAGATGGTGTTGTTGTTGGAGGTTTGGAGGTGGATGCCGCACCAGGGGCTGTTGTTGGCGGTGTTGTTTGTGATGGTGTTGTTGGAGGAGGCATGGATGTAGATGCCGTAGAGGTTGTTGTCTGCGGTGTTGTTTGAGATGGTGTTGTTGTTGGAGGTTTCGAGGTAGATGCTATGGGTGTTGTTGCTGGCGGTGTTGTTAGTTACAATGTTGTTGCTGGATGTTTGGAGGTGGATGCCGAACCAGTTGTTGTTGGCGGTGTTGTGTGTGATGGTGTTGTTGTTGGAAGAACGGAGGTAGATGCTGTAATTGGTGTTGTTGTTGGCGTTGTTGTTGACGACAACGTTGTTGCTGGAGGATTTGAGGTAGATGCCAAGGAAGTTGTTGTTGGCGGTGTTATTGGCGACAACGTTGTTGCTGGAGGCATCGAGCAGGATGCCGAACCAGGTGTTGTTGTTGGCGTTGTTGTGTGTGATGGTGTTGCTGGAGGAGAGCTGAAGCCAGATACCGTAGTCGTTGTTGTTGGCGGTGTTGTTGTCAATGCGACAGTTCTGGACACCGCTCAGTTCGATCCCCACATCATCCCAATTGCTCCCGCTCCCAGTCATTGTGAACCCGGTCACATTAACCCAGTCCACGCCGATATACACCACGTCCCCCACTCCGCCGCCGTCGATGATGGTGGTGTCCCTGTCCTCTCCTTCTAGTGTGAGGCTCTTGTCTATCACTACGTTCTCGTTGTACGTTCCTGCGGAGACCCAGAGTGTGTGCCCTGCGCTGGCATCGTCCACCGCGCTTTGTATTGTTTCGTACCATAGGCCTTGGTCCACGTTCAATACGTATTGTTCTGGGTGTGGGTTGTTCCAGCCGTTTGGTACGGTGTGGGGCCAGTTGTCTTGGTTCGTTCCTCCGGCTATGAATGGGTATGGGGTGTCTACGAAGCCGTCTGCGTTCACATCGGGTGTGGTCCAGTCGCTCCAGTAGTTGCCGCCTTGTGGGTAGCCAAGGTTCCAGGTGTTGGTGCCATTGTCCCAGGACTGGTTGGTGTTAGAGATGAAGTGGTTGTGGTAGAACGTGTTGGTGTTGGAGTAGGAAAGAACGGTACCATTCTCGTTATTCGCGATGATATTGTCTGTGAAAGTGTTGTCATCGCACAGGTTTAGAAGGTATATGCCATTCCCGGAACAGTTGCCTATTGTATTGTCGATGAAGTCATTCTCTGAAGAGTACCAGATCAGATATAGACCGTGCTGGGAGGAGGTGTCAAGGTCGTTAGCGACGAACATGTTGTGCTGTGATAGCCAGTATAACGTTCCTGTCTGCGCATCGTTCACGGTGTTGTAATAGATGTTATTGTAGTCCGCGCGGTACATACGCAGGCCTTCATCACAGTTGGTGATATCGTTGTACCATATCTCATTGAAATTGGAGTCTGTCGTGCAAATGCCGTACATCGAGGTCTGTATTATGGTGTTGTTGTTTATGTGATTATTGTGTGAGGTGTCCAACATGACCCCCACTGTGGTATTCATCTCCACATTATCCCTTACAATGTTGTCGTTTGCGTGCCAGAGGGTGATACCAAATCCATTCCCCACGGCAGAGGTGTTGTGTATGACATTGTTGTTGGAATAGTGCGCCAGAATGCTCTGGCCATTGGACCATAGGTCATTGTGCTCCAGCTTGGTCCAGTTCGAATAGTGGATATAGAACCCATACACTAAACTTCCAGATACATTGTTGTTGAATAATGTGATGTCTCGGGAGCGCAGGAGGTATACGCCATCGCACTGGTCTCGCACCAGGCAACCCAGCATACTGCTGTTGCTGGCCTCATAGAACAGTACGCCGGAATCGGTCGTTCCTCCTCCTCCGTTCTGTATGGTGAACCCTATGAGGTTGACCATATCAGCGGAGATGTTCACCACGTTCCCCACGCCACCACCGTCGATGATGGTAGTTGCCATATCCTCTCCTTCTAGTGTGAGGCTTTTGTCCACCACCACGTTCTCGTTGTAGGTGCGTGCGGAGGCCCAGATGATGTCATCGGGGGTGGCGGTGTTCACGGCGCTTTGTATTGTTTCGTACCATAGGCCCTGGTCTGTGTTCAGCACGTATTGTTCTGGGTGTGGGTTGTTCCATCCGTTGGGTACGGTGTGGGGCCACATGTCTTGGTTGGCTCCACCTGCTATGTTTGGGTATGGGGTGTCTACGAAGCCGTCTGCGTTCACATCGGGTATGGTCCAGTCGCTCCAGTAGTTGCCGCCGCTTGGGTAGGGGAGGTTCCAGGTGTTGTTTCCTACACTATACGCCTGAATAGCGTTTGATATTATGTTATTGTGGTAAATGCTGTTATTGAAAGAAGCACTGAAATCAGAGTAAAAGCCATAGCTGGTACTCATGCTTATACTATTGTTAGATATAGTATTGTTGCTGTTGGAATCTCTGAAGTAGACCCCATTTCCGTTGCTGTGGATTTCGTTGCCGTCAATTAGATTGATTTGACTAGAGAATATGATAAAAATGCCGCTATCAATGTTCATGTTCACGTTGTTATTGGTAACGTTGTTGTTGTGAGATGTGTATAATATTATTCCATTGTCGTTGTTATTTGCAGTGTTATTCTCTATGGTGTTATTCATGCTATTCCGAAGACGAATGCCATTGTTGTTGTTATTTGCAGTGTTGTCACGTATGGTGTTGTTGTGAGAAGCCCAAAGTGAGATGCCGGACCCAGTATTGTTGTTCGCATCGTTGCTGGTAATAGTAACATTATTAGAATAAGAAACCGAGATTCCAGTGCCGGTAACACCCATCAGAGTATTGCCAGCAATGTTGTTAGCAACGAGAGAGTCGTTGGAATAACTGAGCGAGATGCTATTCCAATCGTTAAAAATGACGCGATTGTCCACAATGGTGCTACCTCTGGAATAATCAAGTATAATGCCATAGTAGTTCCCAGTAACGAGGTTATTAGTGATGATGTTGTTCTCAGAGTTGCTGAGCCAGATGCCCATATCGCTTGACATAGCCTTGTTATCACTTATATTACAATATTGAACACCATCTAGCTCAATGCCGGCATTCACGTGTGGGAAACCAACTGGGCCACTATCCCGCACCGTGAACCCGGTCATGTTCACCCAATCTGCGCTGATATACACAACGCTCCCCACGCCCCCGCCATCAATGATCGTCACATCCCTATCCTCTCCTTGGAGGGTCAGCACCTTGTCCATCACTACGTTCTCGTCGTATGTTCCTGTGGAGACCCAGATGGTGTGTCCTGCGCTGGCGTTGTCTATCGTCCCCTGTATTGTTGGCCACCAGAGTCCCAGGTCTACGTTCAGCACGTTCTGATTTGGGTGCTCGTCTAGCCAGCCATAGGGTTCGGTGTGGGGCCACATGTCCTGGGTGGCTCCGCCTGCTATGAATGGGTATGGGGTGTCTACGAAGCCGTCTGCGTTCACATCGGGTATGGTCCAGTCGCTCCAGTAGTTGCCGCCGCTTGGGTAGGGGAGGTTCCAGGTGTTGGTGCCGCTATCATATGCTTGGTTGGTGTTGTTGATGATGTTGTTGTGGTAGACGGTGTTGCTGTTAGAGGCACTGCTGAGGCCGATGCCGTAGTCGTTGTTGTTGGAGGTGTTGTTGGCAATGGTGTTCTCGCTGGAGGATTCGAGCCAGATGCCATCCCAAGTGTTGTTGTTGACGGCGTTGTGTGTGATGGTGTTGTTGCAGGCAGTATGGAGGTAGATGCCGTATGTGTTGTTGTTGGCGTTGTTGTGTGTGATGGTGTTGTTGTTGGAGGCATAGATGAAGAAGCCATATAGGGGGTTGTTGCTGATTGTGTTGTTGGCGATGGTGTTGTTGTTGGAGGATGTGAGGTAGATGCCGTACCAAGCGTTGTTGTTGGCGTTGTTGTGTGTGATGGTGTTGTTGTTGGAGGCATAGAGGTAGATACCGAAGGCGTTGTTGTTGGCGTTGTTGTTCTCAATACGGCAGTTCTGGACATCGTTCAGTTCGATCCCCGCATCATCAAAATTGCTCCCACTCTTGGTCACGGTGAACCCGGTCATGTTCACCCAATCTGCGTTGATATACACCACATCCCCCGCGCCCCCGCCGTCGATAATGGTGGTTGTCATGTCCTCTCCTTCTAGGGTGAGGCTCTTGTCCACTATCACGTTCTCGTTGTAGGTGCGTGCGGAGGCCCAGATGGTGTCATCGGGGGTGGCGGCATCCACCGCACTCTGTATTGTTTCGTACCATAGGCCTTGATCCACGTTCAATACGTATTGTTCTGGGTGTGGGTTGTTCCAGCCGTTGGGTGTGGTGTGGGGCCAGTTGTCTTGGTTCGTTCCTCCGGTTATGAATGGGTATGGGGTGTCTACGAAGCCGTCTGCGTTCACGTCGGGTGTGGTCCAATCACTCCAGTAGTTGCCGCCGCTGGGATAGGAGAGGTTCCAGGTGTTGGCGTCGTCGTCGTAGGCTTGTATCCCACCACCATTGTTGGCGATGAAGTTGTTATGGTAGATGGTGTTGTCACTAGAGTGGAAATAGACGTAGATACCCTCATCGTTGTTGTTTGATGCATTGTTGTGTGTGATAAGGTTGTTTTTAGAGTTGAAGAGCCGAATGCCATGACGGTTGTTTGTGACGGTGTTGTGAGTGATACGATTGTTGATGACAGAGCTGAGGAGGATACCATAAAGGTTGTTTGTGACGGTGTTATTGGCGATGGTGTTGTTATCAGAGTAGTAGTATACCTTGATGCCCTCATCGTTGTTTGTGATGGTGTTGTTTTTGATGGTGTTGTCACTAGAGCCAAATAAGTAGATGCCATAATCATTGTTGTTTGATGCAGTGTTATTGGCGACGTCACAGTTGCTGGAAAAACTGATCTGTATCCCTATTGAGCAGTCGCCGATGTTCTGGTTCTCGACAATCACACCTGTGCAGTTCGCCAGGATAACCTGGCCTGCACCAGTAGGTACGGTTCCACCAGTCTGGTTCTTCCAGTAATAGACCGGTTTGCCATTCACTGTGTTTGTCGTGTCTATCGTGTGTGTGTTCCAGTGGGCAAGTTCATACCCATCAATGACGATGCCATCGGCCATCATCACATTGTCGATGAGATTGTTGCTACTAGAGTACCAGAGCCAGATGCCATAATCGTTGTTGTTTGACGCATTGTTACCGACTAT
>DAOVJP010000419.1 GCA_030673205.1 Thermoplasmata archaeon | reverse complement strand
AGGGGCTGTTAGGGGGCTTTATGCATATCCCCGTCCAATCTATCTGGTTCCCGGAGTATTCCGTATAATCCGCATGGAGCACATCACAGCGGTCTGCGGTATCGTTCTTGTAGGATAGCACGATGCCGCTGTTCCCGACGATGAGGGCCTCGGTGCCATCTGGGCTCCATTTCACGGCGTTGAGCTCGTAATCATGATCGCTCACATAATACAATGCGCCCGGCGGGCTTTTCGTCGCCCCGTTCAAACGATATACATATCCCCTGCCGCTGGGCTCGCCTCCACATATGATCCCATAATCCTCGGTGGGATGCCACGCGATGTCCCTCAGCACTATGGAATTCAACGTTCCTCCGCCCAACAATGGAGAGCTGAGGTCGGTCCAGGTGCCTTCGCCTATGTCGTATTTGAATACGGCGCCCGTTCCGCTACTGATGTTATATCCAACGGCCACGTAGACCCCGGAATCCGGGGCGTAGCAGGTCGCGTTCAGGTCCACCTGGCTCGTGTCCCAGCCCGTGGGTGTGAGGTAGTCCCATTCTCCCAGGTAAGAGAACAGCATGAAGGCCAGGTCCCTGGTCGTGTGTTCGTTCCAGGTGCTCGCCCCGCCATCATACCATGCTGTTCCATAATTATAGGGATCGTTCCCCCCGTCCCTCCCGTATGGCCTATATCGTCCGGCGGAGCTGTTCAGGGAGAAGAAGTATTGTTCTCCAGGTGTAACATAAATGGGCATGTCGAAAGCGAAGGTGTTCCATCTGTAGTTCATGAAATCGTCCGGGTGCAGGGAGGTGGAGCCAAGGAAGTTGAACGTGGATTGAGGGTTGTTGGTGTATATCTCCAGTGTTATCTCTCCCGATGAGCCGGAATCTTCCAGGAACACGTCCACCTGGGCTATGGTATCCACGCTGGGATAGAACGTCTGTCCCCATTTCCTGTCGCTCCAGAAGTCGTTGGACATGCCGGAGCTTTTGTTGCCCTGTCGCTGGTCTACTCCTCCATCGGGGACGTAATAGGTCTTGAAGGCAATGTCTTGGTCCTGAAAGTTGTACCATGTGGTCCCTAGGTCCTCCCAATACCATATCTTTCCCTGGGTATAGGTGTCTACCCCAGAGTCGTTGTCCGCATAGATGTTGAAGTCGCCCGAGGCAGTGCTCACATTCAAGAAATATGTATCGCCCGAGGTCACGTTCACTGGGGATTGGAAGGCGAAGCTGTTCCAGCCGCTTTTGAGGTTGCCTACTGTCAGGCTTGTCTCTTCGATGAAGGTGAGTGTCGTGTCAGGCGTGCCTTTGTAAATGGTCATGAGCACGTCATCCCAGGTCAGGTCTATGATGAAATTCACATCCACCTGGTATAGGTTGTTCTGGGATGGCACGAACTCTTGTCCCCAAGCGTGGTTGCTGTCGAGGTCGCCCACATACTGGAGGGTGGACGGTTGGTATTGTTCTGGGAGGCAGTTCGACACGGAGTGCACGGTGAAGGCCAGGTCGTTCGTCGGCTCCGAGGCCCAGCTTCCTCCATTGTACTCCCATGCCTCCCCGTCCGGATACAGGTTCGCGTCGGTCCCATATGCCAGGTATGCGTTGATGGGTTGT
>DAOVJP010000375.1 GCA_030673205.1 Thermoplasmata archaeon | reverse complement strand
GATTGTATGAATATGAGATCGAGATGGCGTTCTCATTTCCTGGTAGGAGCCTCACCGTTATATTCTGTGTGCTTTCCAGATCTTGCCCCTCCAGAGGTTTTGTGACCTCAAACCCCGGGCTCGTGTCATCGAAGCTCATGTTCAATGTGTGAAGTCCTGTCAGATAGTCGTTCTCCCATTCCGTGAAATATTGCAGCAGGAACGGACCGTCCTCTAATGTGAGATTGAATGGCTCGTCATATATCACATACTCTTCCCAAGTGTCGTTCTGGAATGTTCTATACTGTGTGGTGCTGTTCTCCTCGTCCCATGTCGGGGCCAATATGAAAAATGTGTTGGAGTTGACATAGGTGACGTTATCGTATGTTCCGAAGAAGGACATGGAGTGTGTCACAGCGGGCATGGCCAATGCCACCTCCCCATATCCCGTAGCACCCGAGAGATCCCGTACGGTGACATTGATGGCCGATCCTCCTTCCGGAAGATAGAAACTTTCGTTCCTAATAGAAAAGCCGTCCTCACCCCAGGTATCGTTTCCCAAGAAATACCACTCTCCACCGAGATGTCTGCAGCGCACCATCACCCCGGCTATGTCGTCGCTCCCCATCATGTCGGTCACATTTATGGTGATGGTTTCCGTAGGCCCTCCCGTCATCTCTATCTTTGGCTCGGGTATATAGTTGTTCACGTAGAGCCATATCTCCCTCCATCCTTTATTCCCCTCGTTGTCGGTTATCTCGCATGCGTAACCGTGGACACCATCATAGCCTTGCTCTTCGCCCATGGTCCCACTGTCGATGGTGTAGTTGAACACCCTACCCCCATCCTCGGTGGCTGTGCCCGTCTCATTGGTCCCTCTAACCTCGTACCCTGCCCTCTCCTGTTCAGAGACGTTGGCATATATTGAGGAGCCAAGGGAGGTCATGTGTGCTATCTTGTAGCACACTTCTCCCGCCTCTCCCATCAACAGATATCTGTAATTATGGTCTGTTCCATTCTCATCTTCATACTCCACATCTCGGGGTGTTGCATTGCCCACTCCCAAAAGAGGGCTTCCCATCCCCACAGGGTCTTTGATGCCATAGCTCACGTGAGGAACGACCTCTCCTCCCGGGGCAAAGCGTTCCCACCAGGAGGAATAGGCCGTACCTGTTATCCAACACCCATCTCCCTCTATTTCATCATCGTCCTCCGTTCCGTGCATCCCATCCTCACCTATATCGATCTCCACAAGCAATATCAACACGGCCTCGCCTCTTCTTATCGCCCCATAATACATCGGCCCATCCTCTCCCGTCAGCGCCCCTGTGCACTCCACGAGGTCCTCTCCATCCATCTCATAGCGCGTGGTGCTGCTTCCCAGTACATACTCATCATCCAGGCCCTGGGTGTGTATGAATTCCCTTATCCCATTGTCCACCTGGCCGCTCGTGGTCCCGGTGGAAGGGTCTGTGCCCATCTTGTAGGAAAGGACAACGGAAAGCCCGAGAGGTGTGAGTTCCAGGTCCTTTCCTTTCCCGGTATAATATCCCGTGCCATTCGTGCCCATCTTCTCCTGGTGGTCCCGGAAGAACTCGATATAGGTGGCCGCCTCCTGCTCCGGTATCATCAGCAGGGTCGGATCGTTCCTAGACAACGAAAGGATAGCGTTCGCGGCGGCGGTTGGAGCACAATAGTTGTTGCTCCCTCCTTGGCTAGCCCCCACCTCCGTCTGAGTGACATCTCCTATTCCCTCTACAACATAGAAACCGGCATCCTTCTGGGACTTGGGAGGTACAAGTTGATAGAACGTGGCGGATACGGTATCCTCGTCCATTGTTCTCGCGGTCAACACGAAAGAACCGGATACCTCGGATATGTGGGCGAGTTCCGGAAAGACCACGTCGGGAGGGGTGGGGTCGTGATATATCGTGGCCGCGGCTATTCCCTCATCCCCATCCTCATCCACCATCACCGCCTTTATCAGG
>DAOVJP010000002.1 GCA_030673205.1 Thermoplasmata archaeon | reverse complement strand
ATCCCAGGGGTACCAGGATCATGGAGAACATGATCAGCATGAACAATATGTTCCACATGGACCACCATTCAAAGGCGGAGCCCCAGTGTATGGCAGTGGGAGTGAGAAGCGCTCTCCTTATCCCCTCCAGGGCATATGTATGAGGGAGGACATAACCCACGGGTCTCAGCCAGCCGGGTATGAGCGCCACAGGGAAGAACACACCCGAGAATATCCCAGCTATCGTACCCACCACGTATTTCACGGGCTCCGTTCCCCCCTTGGCATCCGCCAACAGGAACATGCTGGCAGACAACAATCCGAGGCCGGAGATGGCGAACAACGAGAGGATGAGTATTATCATGACCAGCCACCAATGGCTCGGGAATGGTATCTGGGCTCCGAACACCAGTATGCCCAACACGAAATAGAGCATGACGTTTATTGTCGCATATAGATAGCTCCATGTCATGACCGACGCGAAGAATGTCCTGAGACGATACGGGGAGGTTATTATCATCTCCATCCAGTTGTTCCAATACGCCCCACGGATGGTCTTCAGATAATCCCCCAGGGTCATGGTGGCATAGAACTGGAATGCCAGGCCCACGAGCACAAAGGAGAAATAGTCGCCTCCGTAATCGGCGAGAAGATCGCTCCGATCCCCCACCAGCAGGGAGACGAAGAAGAAGGTGGCAATGGATACCACCATAGATACCAGGCTGAACACGAAGCTCAGTTTGAAACGTATCCAAAGACGAAGGCTGCGCTCGGTCATCACCGAGACCAGTTCCATCTTCTGCCCCAAACCAGGCTCTTTCATGAGAGCTCCTCCATTAGCTGCAGGAAGACATCATTGAGAGAGGGCTCCTTCAACTCCGTGCTCTTCACCACGGTATATTTCGTCACCGTGGCCATCAACTCCGGTATGTTAGCCTTCATATCTCCGTATAACAAGAGCCCGTCATCCTCTTCTTTCATGGAATCAACAAAAGGCAGAGCGCCCAACTCTTTCAACAGGTCGGGGCTCTTCTCGACAAGTTCGAGGGTAACGGCCTCGTTCCCCACACGCCCCTTCAGTTCGTCGGCAGTGGTAAAGGCTATGACCTTTCCCTTGTTGAGTATCACGATCCTATCACATATCTCCTCCGCCTCCCACAGATTATGGGTGGCCAGGACTATGCTCTTCCCCTTGCCCGCCAGCTCTTTCCTCACAAACTTCCTCAGGTAGTCGGCGGCAAAAGGGTCTATGTTCGCCGTGGGCTCGTCCATGAGATAGATGGGCCTGTCCGAGAGCAAGGTCATGGCCAGGCAGAGCTTCTGCCTCATGCCGGCGGAGAGGTTCTCCGGATAGTCGTGTATCTTGTCACCAAGGCCAACGATGTCCAGCACCCGTTCTATGTTCTCCTCGGCGTCCTTGAGCCTCATCCCCTCATGGAACACACCCCAGAATTGGAGGTTCTTGTAGAGGGATATCTTGTAATCGAAGATGACCCACCCTCCACTTCTGAGAAGGTTTATGGACTTTCTCACCTGCTGCCGTTCCTTTATGGTGTCGTATCCATTGACCGTCCCCGCCCCCTCTTCCTGGAACAACACTCCGGCCATTATCTTGATAAGGGTGGTCTTCCCGGCGCCATTGGGACCCAGTATGCCGACTATCTCTCCCTTCTTGACATCCAGCGAGACATGATCGAGGGCTGTGACATATTCCTTCTTCTTCTTGAGCCAGCCCTCTCCTTTCTTTACCACCGGGTATCTCTTGGTCACATCATAGATATCTATTGCAAGCTCATCGGGGACCATCCACTCAGGCAAACAGAGGGGTGCAGATAAACATTGTGCAACTGGAAAAAGAAAAAAACTCAAAGATGGTTGGTGTCCTCTCCGCTTTTGGTCTTATTACTAGAGGGGGAACATGACGCCGTACATCGGTTGAACTGTTGGCTCGAAAAAGCTAGCGTTCTCGTTCGCGTTCTCGTAGGCATTCTCATTGGGGTCTGCATTTCCTGGCATATAATTCATCTCCTAATTGTTCTATGAAGGTCCTAAGACCTCCCCATTGCCCCCGAGACTGTTCTGTTATATAAGTTCTGCGTCTTGCACGACTGCGGGACAAACAGAGAACACAGTTACTGCCCTACTCCATCCTCTCTTCCATCTCCTTCTTGATCTCTTCCACATTCTTGGCGTTTATCCCGAACTTTTCCAGGAACAGGTGTGTGGTGCTGATGCTCTTGGTCCTGCCCCGTGTCTTTGATATCACCAGGCCCGTCCGGACGAGTTCTTTGACGTGTCCATACACCTTTCCTCCCACCATCTCATGCAGTCTGCTCTGGCTTATGGGCTGGTAATAGGCGATGAGCGATAGTGTCTTAACCAGGTCTTTGGGCATGTCCTTGGGGGCCACCTCGCGGGTATCCTCCATATATTCCTCCCGCAGCTGCATCTGGTATTTGGGGCCTATCTTCATTATGGTGAGCGAGGTGTCTCTGTTCCCATAGAGGCGAACGAGCTTTTTGATGGCTTTGCGCACCATCCCTTCTTCCAGATCCGTGGCCTCGGCGACATCGCGTATGCTGAGCGCCTTTCCGGCGGAGAAGAGGGCGGCTTCCACTACCATGGTCTCTCTTTCCATTTTTCTCACCTCTATGCCGTGACCATTATGGGTTCTTCGAGCTCGTGCTCGGAGTCTTCTAGGGTCGGTACTTCTATCTCGGGTGTGATCGATCCTATCTCCATGAGGGATATCCTCTCCTCATAGGGGGCTAGGAGCTTTATCGTGATCTTGCCACGGGGGAACCTGGTCTGTTTGAGCTCTATCTTCCCCTCGCGGGACAGGAAAAGGAGTGCCACGAAGACGGACACGAATTCCTCTCTGTCGCGGATGAACAGGTCCTCCATCGTTACCTTGTCCTTGTTTATTCCGGAGAGAGCCCGCCATACCCTGGTTATGTCCTCTTCCAAATTCTCCTTGTGCAATTTCTGGGTTATGTCCAGCCGTGGGTTCTGCTGTTTTCTCAGCCTCTCCCTGACCTTCTGTATCTCCACCATGAGGTCCGCTTCTCTCCTGGCCTCGTCGAAGGCCTCCATGAGGTCCACCAGACCGACCTTGCGCCGCTCTTCGTGCATTATGCAGGGTTGGATCGGCGGATCTTCGAGAAGGCTTTCTGTCACGGCCGCGTATGGGTCTTCGGGTGTGAACAACTCCCAGGGGGCGCATTCGGATGTGAACGGGAATTCTTCCAATATCTGTGGGGGCTCTTCGGCCCTGTGTTTGAGGGAAGAGGCCTTGTCCGCCAGTATGCTCCAGGCCAGGAATGTGAGCCGCCCTGCGGAGATGAGATCCACCACTCCCCTTTTCTTCAATTGTTTCCTGTATGCCTTGGAGAAGCGGGCCAGGTCTATGTCCCAGGGGTCCAAGTTCTCCTGGACCATGAGCTCCAGGACAGTGGTGGCGGTGCGCTCCCACCGGTCCTCTATCTGGTTGTATCTACCATCCTCCACGCGCCCCAGTATCTGGATATAATCATCGAGCTTCCCCGTATCCTCTTCATCCACTATGCTCTTGTGGAACAGGAAATGCCTCATCAGCTCCTCCTTCGCTATCATGTTAGGCCTCCGGTTCCATCTCCGACTCCATCTCTGCCCCTATACTCAGTTCCGGTTCCATCTCCAGCCCAACCTCTAGCTTCGCCTCCGGTCCAATTTCGGGCCCCATTTCCATCCTCGACTCCGGCCCAATCCTGGGTTCTTTCATGCTCTGCAGGTCCACGGTGCCGATGATCTCTGACAATCCATTCTTCTGTATCATCACGCCATATAGGGTGTCCGCTTCCTTCAACGTCACTTTCCTCAGACTGATCATTATGAACTGGGCGCTCCTGGAATCCTCTCTTACCAGTCGTGCCAGGTTCTCCGCGTTTATGGCATCGAGGTTCTGGTCCACCTCGTCCAGCAAATAGAATGGTGATGGGTCGTATTGCTGTATGGCTACGATGAAGCCCATGGACACCAGGCTCTTCTCGCCTCCGGAGAGCGCCTCCAAACGGAGGACCTTCTTTCCAGGTGGCCGGGCATTTATCAACAGCCCGCCTTCGAAGGGGGCCTCCGGGTTCTCCAACCATAGTTCGGCCTCGCCTCCCATGGAGAGACGGGAATAGACCTGTTTGAAGTTCTCGTTCACCGCTTCGAACACGCGCATGAGTTCCTCGGTCTTCCTGTCCACCAGGTCCTTCACCAGTTTCTCCAGGTTGCGCTTCTCGGCCTTCACCTGTTTAAGCTCTTCATTGAGCTTGTCATATCTGGCCTTCTGCTTCTCATATTCCTTAAGGGCTTTGAGGTTGACGGCGCCCATGGCCTCCATGGCCACTCGCGCCTTTTGGGTCGAACGTTTGAGGCTGTCCATGGAAGGGATCTTCTCCGGCACCTGGATGTTGTGCTCTTCCCATTCGGTCTGAAGAGCGGACTGCTGCTCCTCTAGAGAGGATAGTTTGGCCTTGAGACCCAGGTAGAAATCCTCCTTGTTCTCCATGGAGATGGCTACCTTCTCCTTCTGGCGCTCCAACTCCATCTTCTTCTTGAACGCCCCCTCGCTCTCCTTTCTAAGCGCCTCTATCTCCGCCCCCATGGATGATAGTATCTTGGAGAGTGCCTTCAATTCTATGTCGGCCTTCTCCCCATCCTTCGCCTTCTTTCCCATCCCTTCCTTCAGGCTCTTGATCTTTTCATCACATTCCTCCACCGCGCTCTCCAGGCTCTCCATGGTGCTTTTGGCTACGGCCAGTGAGGGTGTGAGCTCGGATATGGCTCTCCGTATCCTTGCCAGCTCCGCCGCCTCTTCTTTCTCCCCGTTCCTCAGGCTTCTGAGGCGGTCGCCCACCTCCTTGGGAGTGGTCTGGGCCAGTGTCTCACGGACATTGGAGAGCATCCCCTTGGTGTTCCCCATCTTCTTCTCCATCTGCTCTTTCTTCTGTTCCAGACCCTCTAAGGTCTTTTCCAGTTTCGATAACGAGGATGTGATCTCTTTGATGCGGCCGACGAATCTGGTCTTTTCCTTTCTTGCGTCGTCCTTTCTCTTGGCCAGTGCTTCCAGGCGTATGAGTATCTGTTCGTCCTTGCCGCTGGCATCCTTCAACTGTGTTTCCATGTCCACGAGTTCCGTGCGTACGCTCTGCAAGGTTCGCAGGGTGTCATCCGCCGCATCCCTGGATTTTCTGAGCTCTTCGCCCACGCGCTCCAGTTCTCCCCGTGAAATGCCGAAGGTCCTTCCTCTCTTGGCCAGGTTGCCGCCCACCATGGCCCCGCTGGCCTCGATGAGCTCTCCTTGTTTTGTGACCAGTCGCACGCCTCCCATGAGGCGTCGGGCGTCCTTGAGCGTCTTGACCACCACTGTGTCTCCGAAAACATACCACATGGCCGCCCTGTACTTCTCGTCGAAGCGCAGGAGGTCGATGGCGAAACCCAGGCTCTCCGGGTCGTTGGAGGCCATGACGGCCTTGCCCCTGGGCCTGGAATCCAGCATCTTGCTTAGGGGAAGGAACGTCGCCCTTCCCATCTTGTTCGATCTCAATAGGTTGATAGCCTTCTCGGCGTCGCCGTCCGTATCCACCACGATGGCGTTCATCCTGTTGCCGGCGGCCACGGACAACGCGTCGTCCACTCCCTCTTCGGTTGTTACCAGTTCCGCCACGGTGCCGTGCACGCCCTTGAGCTCCCCTCTATCTCTGGCCTCTAGTATGGCCATTACAGGCTGAGTATATCCCAGGGCGGTCTTCTCCGCCATCTCCACCTGTGCCCTGGCACGCTCGTACTCCCTTTCCAGGCGTTTGACACGGTTCTCCAGGTCCGAGCTCTCTTCCGTGAATCTTCTTTCCTCCGCTTTCTTCGCGTAGAGTATTTCCTGGAGCTTTTTGACCGAATGTAATTTCTTCCCATCTTTCTTGTGTTCCTTCATCTCCCATTCGGCGTCCTTTTCCTCCGCCTCCATGTCCCTCTTCCGCTCCTCCAACTCGGCCTTCTCTCTGCGTTTGGCCTCCATCTCTATTCTGAGCTTCTCGGTCTCCACGTCCGCCCCCTTTGCGTCGTCGAGGTTCTTCTGGAGCGCTTCTAATAGTACTCCTTCCTCCTTCCGCAGGCCTTCCACCCTTCCGTCGGTGGCGGCCGCTTCGCCCTCTAGGTCCCCCATTTCTTTTCTGATGGTCGATAGTTTTGCTTCGACCTCGGTGGCCTCGACCTCTAGTATCTTCACCTTTTCTTCCAGACCCAATATCTCTTTGTCGACCTTCTTCCGTTCCGATGCTATGCGCTTCTTCTCGCCTCGCAGGCGGCGCATGGAATCCTCTGCATCTTCGACGGAGTCGGAGGCGCGGGCTCTCTGTAGACGGAGGGTGTCCATCTTCTCCCTGAGCTCTTCGATCCCCTCGCCACCCTTCTGCTCCATCTCTTCTTTGAGCTTGTCTATGGTAACCTGGACCTCTGCGGCTGCCGCCTCCAAACGCTTCTTTTCCTCGGCCAGTTCGCCTTCCTGTTCCCTATATTTGGAGAGCTGCTCGCGGAGCGCGTTGGCCTCGCTCGTAACTCCTCCGAGCTTCTTGTGTGCTATGAGCGCCTCGCCGTTCTTGAGGCTCTCTTGCAATTCCAGGTACTGGGAGGCCTCTTCCCTCTCCCCATCCAGGCTGGACACCCTGGTCCTTATCTCATCCAGCAAAAGGCCTATCCTCTCCATGTCCTGGAGGGCCTTGACCTTCTTCTTCTCGGCGCGGGATATCTCCTCGTCGAATCTCGTTACCCCTGCGATGGTGTCGAGGATGCGGCGGCGCTCCACCGGCCCCATATTCGCTATGTGATTGACATCCCCCTGCTGTACGGAGTTGTACCCATCCGCGGATATCCTGGCATGGGAGAGGAGGCGGTCGAACTCCTTCAATGAGGATTTCGCGTTGTTGATATAGAAATATGAGTTGGCATCGGTGGTGGAAGAAGTGGAAGTCCGTCTGACGATACGGCTCAGAACCACCTCGTCATTGTTCACCTGTATGACGCGGTCCTTGTTGTCGAACACCAAGCTGACCTTGCACTGTAGTGCGGGGCGGCCAGTCTTCCCGCCGTTGAATATGAGATCGCTTAGTTTGCCGGCGCGTATGACCTTCGAGCTCTTCGGACCCAGCACGAACAATATGGCATCCGATATGTTCGATTTGCCGCTACCGTTGGGTCCGGTTACCCCCGTGAACCCCGTGGTGAACGGTATCTTCACTTTTCGGCCAAAGGACTTGAAATTCTCCATCTGGATCTCTTTCAAGAACATGTTTTTGACCTCCTAGAACCCCTTGGCAAGACTGTTGCCGAACCAGTTGCGCATCCAAGCTATCATATAGGCATCCCATCCTTTTTGTCCGACAAAACGTCAGATACTAACAGTATAGAGAAGAGAGTATATATATCTTATGGTCAAGAGAGAGGAAAAGAGAGGTAAGATAGGGTGGTTTAGAAGTGGGAAAGAGCGTCAGACGGAGGAGGGTCATACGGCTCTCACATTCCTCTACCTCCTCAATGGAGAGCGAGTGCTGCGCTCTTTGGTGAGGGGAGATAAGCGAAGGTCTAGGGCGCATCAGCTGTTCCGCCACCACTCCCAGCGTACGGTTCGGGGGCTGGAGCGGGTTTCTGGGGGATAGTGTCTGGATAAGGAACTATGAGGCGTGGAATGGTTGCTTGACTCCAAGGTCTGGGCACAACGGGATATCGAAGCGCCCGAGGGTGTGAGTAGATCATTATGTAATGGAATACTTGTCTAGTCTTCCACACATAGTCAAGAACATCTTATACTGGCATGTTATGTCCTGCACCATAGAAGTGCAGAAGGAGTTCTACGACACTAGGAAGATGAGGCTGGAGAGAGCACTTGAGAAGCTGAAGCGGTGTTGGCATTGCTGTTACGGCTAGAGATAAAGAGACAGGTGCAGTATAACTGGATGGCTGCCAATGTGCTATAATAGAAATATATAAGTACTGAGATGGGTTATGACAAAATGGCATGTGTTTAAACAAGAGCGCTTTCAAGATGGGTTGCCAGCAGCATATGAAGGGATAATCTATGGAACAAGATTCACACTTAGAGGAAACAGCGAATGCAACTGACGATGACTCACGAGCACTAGAAGACGGAAACAAGATGGACAAGATGTTTTCCTTAATCAATACGATGGCAAAGGAAGTCACAGACACGAACCAGCGTCTTCTGAGAGTCGAAGAGACTTTACACATGGGGAGAGCGACTGCGGGGATAGATCAAGTCGGTGAATTCAACCATGTCCAGGCAGGGTCCTTGCCTACGATAGACCCATCTCAGCAGCTAATGGACGAGCAGAATCTCGGATACGAGCCTGATGAGCCTTTGCGCTCCCAGTTTGAAGGCCTCCCGCAGATGTACAAAGAGGTGCTTCGGGAATTGTACAATGAAACCAACGATAGGGGGCCTATGACGGCGGGAGAGCTAGACGAGAAACTCGGCAAGGGACGGGCGAACATATCGCATATCCTGAACATGTCTAAAAGAGAGGGATGGGTCACCAAAACTAGACACGAAAGGGAGCAACGTTTCTTCCCAACTGAGGATCTAGTTACGGTGATAGAATAATCCAGCTGGCCTCTCACGGTGGGGGCGTGTCGCCAACTATATAGGTGTGGGTGTCCAGTGCGTGTTTTCTTGTATCCCTGAGCACTTCCATGAGAATTTTGAGACTGACCTGCTTGAAAACCAACTCCCTATCATGGCCCCCGTATATCCCATGGTCCTCCACATCTATGTCGCTCCTCTTCTTAAGACTAGTCCAGTAGGTTTTCCAATCTGAGAGGTTCCCTATCTTTACAAGGACCCTCGCATTAACCAGTGTGTCATCTTCACCCATGCGCCCTAAGACTATGGAACATGTCTCTATCCTCTTCTCTCCAAACAACGTCTCCAGCTTGGAAAACATCCTGGTAAGAGAAATCTGTGGGTTGATGAAAAGTATCATGTCCTCCCACCCCATTGTGTGCATCTTGCAATAACATCGGAACTCATCGCAACTTATCTCCTCAACCGTCGTATCTTCCACCCCTTTCTCAAAGAAGTCCCCGAATACAAGCACTGCGGGGTCTACACTACTTATCTTGAGCAGGGAGCCCTCTATCACCATCGCATAGGCTATTCTAACCTCTACAGGACGAAGCTCTTGCATAATCGGGTTCTCAGCTAGAGCCGCAACTACCGATAGGGAGGAGGCGAAGTCCTTCGTTCTTAGAAAGGCGATTACGTCGGTCCATCCTAGTACAGCGAAGGCTGTTCCTTCGTCTGGGGAAAAGACATCCCTTAGTTGCTTTTTCGAGGGGTAAAACTTGCATTTGATGAATGCTATCACGTACCGCTCCCTCATAGGCACTCCTCCCTCTCCTTCTTGGACAATGCCCACACGATGATGTCCGTGGACATCTTCATCTTCTTGTACTCCTCTCCAATATTCCTCTCATCTGTGATGCTAGAAATCAGCTGGAGATGATGGTCCCAAAAGGCTCTCAAAAGAAGCGTGGTGTCCTTGGTCTCCAATGTCTCAATGTCTTCCAACATGATAGCTTTAGACAATTCCCGAATCTGATCCTCCATCTCTCCATCATCCTTGAGCTTCACGAGACCCTTATTAGGCGAGGTACTCTCAATCATCTCCAGTGCCAATAAGTACAGATAGGCAGTTTGTACATCTGGGGGGATCTCTAGGAAATGACAAAATCCCTCGGACCAATCATTCACTCTTTGTCTCTCAGCTTCAAAAAGATTAAGAATATCTTGGTCAAGAGGGGCATCTTGGCTAAGGGAGTAATCATCAACAGCGATTTTCCATCTCTCTGGCCATTTCTTTATTACGTTCAGATACACGCCTCTTAAATCCTCTGGCGCCATTGCTCCAAGAGCTCCCCACGCGACATCAAGAGTGGTGTAATCGGGATGCCGTTTCTTAACCTCTTTTTTAAGGCGATCAATTACCATATCGGAATAGGCCGTAAGTGAGTGATTCATGAGGGAGAGGGGCCGTTTCACCCTTCGCTTCTTCTTAAGACCCTTCACCGTCGCCAACTTGAACTCGGCAATAGAGATCTCCATAGCTAGTCGAACCTTCTCATATTTCCCCAAATCTGGTAGAAGGACTGTGGTATTCTGCCGTAGGGAATCGTTCTCGGTGATGTTAAGGGTCGACCAAGAAGCCTCTTTTATTAATGAAAGAGAATAGGCGTTTGCAAACGCCTCGTTCACCCACCTCGCCATCTTTGAAGCCTCCACTGACCAAAAGTAGTTCCCTATGCGCTCAAGAGCCTCGGTAATAAGTATCTTGGACCTGGAAAACACTAGAGTATTCTGGAACTGTGGGAGGTCTAGTCCAGGGAGCAACTCAGATATGAAATATCCGATTGCTTGGTGTGCATCTAATCCTCGGATACAAAGACCATCCCCCCTAATCATTAAATCCTCTCCAGAAATGCTGTCGAACACCACTTCTAGTCTGTCCTTTTCTTTTTCCTTCAGATAATCTTTGGGAACCTCGTCCCATAACTTCTTCGGTGGATCTCTTAGCTCGTCTGGTTCTGCTATGAGCAAGCAATAGTCCATGATGGCATCCCTTATATCGACCACAACGTTGTCGTCGAAAGAGAGCTTACTCTTTGAGGGGAGCAAGGTAGCCATTCCCGGTATCATGAACCTGTATTCCTCCTTTAACTGCTTCTGGAATATATCTAATGTCTCCTCGTCCGATTCATTCCAGTAAGCCTCTCCTCCGTAAAGGTCTCCTTCAGTCAACTCCTCCTTGAAGCCCTCCTTCATCTTTCTCGAAATAGAATATGCAAATTGAATGCCCCTCAGATCCTGTGCAAACCGCAAGTGCCCAGCTTCGTGGCTGAGATGACTGCCGAGGAACCTAATTCTAAAGAGGTGGTTGATCGGAATCCTCAGGACCCTAGTCTGTGTGTCAATCCTGAAATTCTTGTGGGGACCGAAAACCACGGAGGGAGGATGAACATGTATCCTATCGATATCTAGAATCTTGCAGAATTCTTTTATGATGTGGTCCGCTGCCATGTGAACCTTCATACATCCAGAGAAAGGCACGAGGGAAGAGGAGGAATAACTTATCGGAGGCATGGTCTGGCTTTCCGATCGCATCATGAGGGCGGATTCTATGTGCCCTATGGTACTAGCCACGGAGTCTAGCAGGTACACTATGCACTCATGGTAGAGCTTCGCCTTGACGATGTTGCCATTGACCGCTTCCTCGGTGCATCGGTCTATCTGCTTCTGCGTCGTCTTCAAGTGATACTCCGCTATAGACAAATGAACACCAAGAGGCGGCCAAAGGGCTTGGGCACCCATCTTCCCACTGCTCAAAAGCGTATGCCAGGGAGCGTTCCTTCTCCAAACATATGACTTCATATGTTCCACATAGGCGACCATGAAACGATGTCGTTCAATATGTGAGACAATCTCCTCTTTCACCTGTAAGTCCATTTATCTTCAACCTCAGAATGGGGCATGAATGCCAATAAATGATTTAAATCTTTTTCTGTTTAAACAAATAGCCTAGAAGAGGGATGTTTTAAACATATTACATAAGCCTTGTTTCGGGATTTTGTAACAACCTTCCTATATAAAGATTGGAAGGGAGGTTAGTCAGCATCTCTTCTCCCCACACCCCCTAGTCCTGAATACATAGGCAGCTCCAATGGGCATTACTGAATGGAAATGATTCATCTACTTTACCATGATTGAATTCTGTGAATGCTATGTTGTCGAAAGATGCGCCTGCGATATCGAGAAATTTTTCAAAACCACTTTTCCTGCTCTTTAAAGCAGACATTTTCCCAAGCCCTAGCTCACCCAGGGAAAAGCAACCCCCCCCCCCATAGAGCCCCAGCGATTGCGTTATACTATCTTGCGATCGTTTCGTTGAGAGATTCCCTCATGTTTGCTCTACTTCCACACTTTCATCTAACCCTGCTCAAAACGTTTATCAAACCCTAAGCATAATGCGAAGAGAGCAGTGATTCAAATGTTTAACCCTAATGAGATACGTCCTCCTCAAACGCTAGAAGAAAAAAGGCAGAAGCGGGTTGAACTGCTTCAAATGATGTACGATAGATGTGGAGGTAATCCCAACAAAGAAATTGATATGGACTCTTTTGGACGAAAGGGTCTTATTCAGTATTACCAAGACTTCAATGAAGCTGCTATTTACCTAGTAGGAGGAGAGTATACTAGAACAGGAAACTGGAAGGCAGATAAAATGTACTTGAGCATAAAAGGGATTGATGAAGTGGAAAATGAGTTTCCTCAATTGAAACCACAATTACAGAAATATGCGAATTTAGAGGACCTCATTGTTGGTTTGGCAGGTAATGACGAAACAATCAAAGCTAGATTGGACGATATAAGTGGATGGGAACGATATCTAGTCTCTTTAAACATAGATGTCAATTTTATTAAAAAGCAGTTGGATGAGATGTCACCCCATTTCAAAGACGATGAGGAGATAATGGACATAATAATGGAAGCAAAGAATGCCCACTGGACTACGCAGTTTGCGTCTATCTTTTGGAGATTGATTAATCATCCAAAGACAAGGGGTTACATGAGAAAGAAATTCCCTCGGCTTTTCAGAGATGTGCTTCCATCGGGAGAAGAGGAGCAATAGGTAGAGATGGTGCAAACAATGGAGACTACTATAATTACAGACCGTGAAATTGCCCGTGATTACTTGCTATTGAAGTTACCAAAGATAGATTTTGATGAAACACGTTTATTAATCGATAAAATCGAAGATAGAATCTCAAAAGGCAAAAATCCAAAGAGGCTGTTGGATTGCATGGACGTGTGCATTAAGACAGATTTCCTAGCTAACACAAGAGGAGATCTTGAAGCGTATGGAATAATAAACCAGATATGCAATCAATGGGGGGCTAGGCGAGCTAACAAGAGTAGGAAATTTAAATTCGCTTTAGAACCTGGCTCTAAAGCAAGCTTGATTGACCAAAATCTCGGAGTAATACTCAAAATGTATGAGGATTATAAAAGTCCAGACCACTCAAACAGGGAAATCAGATTTTATGTGATGCTCTTTGGACTGACAATATTGCATGAAATTATAATGGAATCAGGGGATGAAACTTTTGCTTCTTTTATAGAGGGAAATATCAATAATAAAGAACGAAAGGAGCTAGTACGCAACTATTTCAAAATAGATTCCATCATTGAAACTGAGAGAGGGCTACGCTCCGATTCCACTAGACTTCGAAACACCCTTTCTCATGCCCGTTTTAAGACTGAAAATGAAAAGATATTTCTATATCATGAAGGAGAAAGCCAGCCAGAGGTTCTGGAATATCAACAAATTGTAGATATATACAATGTGCTAATGAAGAAATGGGTGTTCAGTCAAATCATACACGTAATTCATTACTATCAAGGCGGAGTTTATGTAGAATGTTACTAGAAAGATCCTAGTTAACCGCAGGGAGGTTTTTCGGTAGCCCCATAGATGATTCTTGAGCATATTCATCCACCACTCCCCCCGGAGCACAGATGCCCCTCCCCTCACGGCACCCCCAGAGCAACACCTTCCATACCATCCTCCCCACACCACACCCCCCCTCCCCCGGCACCATTAATTTTATCTCCTCCCTCCATCTACCCTCGCCCGTGCGGGCATGACCAATGACTACTAACACCATAGAAAAAGACCTGAAAAGCATCCGGGCCGCGGAGCACCAGGCCACGAGCCGTATGGAGGCCGTTGCTAGGGAGTGCGAGGCGCGGCTAGAGAATGCTAGGGCCGAGGGGAAGAGAGAGGTGCAGGAGGCGATCACCTCTGCCAGGAATGCGGCTAAGAAGGAATTGGAAGTTTTCGAGAAAGACCTGAAGACAAAGGCCGTCGTCATCACCGCCGATGCGGAAGAGAAAGCGAAGGCCGTGATAACCGCTTCCGGTCCTCGCGTGGAAGGAACGGCGAAGCTGGTCTCGGAGCGAGTGCTCAGGGGGTGAGAGCATGTCCTGGTTCCCTTGTAGAATGGTCAGGGCCGACATACTGGTTGCAAACCATCATAGGGACCGGATGCTGTCCACTCTTAATGCCGAGGGACTGGTGGAACTCCGTGACGTGAAAAGGGACGAGGTGGATGGGAAGGAGCTTCTGGACCGACCCCAAACACATTCGTCGTTGGCGGAGCTTGAAGAAACATGTTCCCGTCTTTCCAAGGCCATACAGGTCATGTCGAGGACCGTTCCTCCGTGGAAGGGGGGTATAGGCTCTCTTTTCACACCCAAACCGGACAATAGGATCGAGGTGCGGCCCCTCCTTCCCCGCGCTGTGATGGACGGTGCCTCCAAACTCTTGAAGAGCATAGAAGGGCCGTTGTTGGAGGCGGAGAAGAGTTACGAGGAATTGGAGCAGAAGATAGAGAGTCTGAAGGCCAGGTATCACTCCGTTTCCCTCATGCAGGACCTGGGGGTCGATCTTTCGTTGCTGACGAGATCAGGTTTCACTTTCGTGACTGTGGGTACCACCCCCGACCCGGAGAAGATACGGGAAGCGATCTCTCCTTTCAACGCTATAATGGACTCCGCCCTCGCGGGCAAGGCCCAGCATGTGGCCCTAGTACTCGGTCTGCGTCGGGAGGAGGCAAAGCTCATGCCTCTTTTGCGCAACGCGGGCTTCTATCCGATGGTCCTGGGAAGAGCGGCGGGGAGGCCGAAGGAGGAGATGGCGCGTATGGAGGCGGTCCTAAAAAAGCTGGAGAAGGCGCGCGAAGAGGTGCTGGACACCGTCCGCAAGATCAAGGACAGTGTCTTCCTGCGTACCTACGCCCTGCGGGAAGAGGTAGAGATAGAGATAGAGAAGGCCTCTGCGGTCCAAAAACTGGGGTGTACCGAGAGCGCACATCTCATATCCACCTGGTGCCCCAAAAAGGCTGTGAAGAGGTTGGAGGGGCTGGTGGAGAAAGCTACCGAGAATACGGGGGCGCTCTATATCGCCGAGCCCGAAGAGGGGGAGAAGCCGCCCAGCCTCATGGCCAACCCCCGCTGGTCCAGGCCTTTCCAGTCGTTGACGGAGATGTACGGCACCCCTGGCTATATGGAGATCGATCCAACGAAGATAATCGCCCCGGTGTTCATCCTCTTCTTCGGCCTCATGCTGGGGGACGTGTTCTACGGTCTTATCATGACCATCACCGCCGTGTTCCTGTACCGCGGCTCCAAAAAGTATGGGGATGGGCTGCGGAGCTTCAATCTGATCCTCATCTGCGCTGGCCTTTCCACAATATTCTTCGGTCTGATACAAGGGGGCTATCTCGGCCCTGTCATGGTGGATGCAGGGGGAAGCGCCACCTATCCGAACCTCGTCCAACTCTTCGGTCTCGCCCCCTCCGCCCCGTTGAACGCCATGGAGGACCCGATCTCTCTCCTCGTCATCGCATTGCTCGTCGGTCTCGCCTACATCAACGTGGCTCTCTTCCTGGGGGCCGTCCAGAACATCAAGAGGAGGGAGTACAAGGAGATATTGTTCCAACAGCTTCCATGGTGGCTTCTCCAGCCCGCCTCCTTCGTGTTGTTGGGAGCGGGGTTGTTCGGATGGTGGACCTTCTCCTCCCAGGTGGAGCTTGTGGCATGGGTATTCACCCTCTTCGGATTGTTATTGCTCTTTGTGGACAAGAAGGGGCTCTTCTTCTTCGAGATCACTGGTTTCATAGGCAACTTCTTGTCCTTCGCCAGGCTGCTCGCCCTGGGACTGGCTACGGCGGGGATAGCGCTCACCATCAATGTCATAATAACACTAATATCCCACGTTACCTTAGATCTGGGCGTCGCTTCATTCCCGGTCTTTGGAGCGGGGATAGCCCTCCTGGCAGTGGGCATGTACAAACATAATAAACTATTCCTCTTGGCAGGAGGATTGGTCGGAGTGTTCGGCGTCACGGCCATCCTCGGCGTGACATCCTTGTTCTTCCTGGCCGTATCGGCCTTCATGTACATAGTTGCCCATGTACTCAACTGCGCCCTCCAGGCCCTGGGCGCCTTCGTGCACTCTTTGCGATTACAATACGTCGAGTTCTTCGGCCTGTTCTACGAAGGGACTGGAAAGCCGTTCAGACCCTTCACGCCGAAGAGAGAACACACCATCCTCAAGATACGGGAGGAACGAATATGAAACGGGCATTGTTAGCCGGAATAACGCTCGCCCTCCTGCTGGCCGTTGTGTGCCATGCAGTGGAGGCGCAGGAGACACGGGAAAGCATCATAATCGGGCCCGACGAGGCTGTTACGGGGGAGCCCGTAACTTTCTCGGCGGAGTTGGAGAACGACAGCTACCTGCACTCGTACCAGTGGTTCTTTGACGGAGGGAACGTGACCTACGGGTCCAGCGTATCCTATTCCTTCGACACCACAGGGAACCATACGGTGCGGTTGTTGGTGTGGAACGTCTCGGATGGTGCGTCCACCGAACTTGTGTATAATATCACCAAATATGTGGAGGTGAAGCCGGACCAGAGCGGCATGTTCCTGGCCGTGGTAGGAGCGGGCCTGGCCGTAGGTATCTCCGGTATGGGCGCGGGCATAGGCGTCGGGATAGCCGGCTCGGCTGGCGCTGGCGCCCTAGTGGACCGTCCCAAGAAGTTCAGCAAGTTCTTCGTCTTTCAGGCCCTTCCTCAGACACAGGCCATATACGGGTTGTTGGTGGCCATTCTCATATTCCTCACCACTGGGCTCCTCACAGGAGAGGTGAAGGAAGTGACATTCTCCGCTGGCCTACTATATGTGGCGGCGGGTCTGGCCGTGGGTGTGGCCGGTCTCTCGGCCATAGGCCAGGGAATAGCGGCTGGCGCCGGCATAGGCGCCTATGCGGAGAAGGACGAGATGTTCACCCGCGGCCTCATATTCTCCGTCCTTCCCGAGACGCAGGCCATATACGGATTGATCATAGCCGTGCTCATCCTCTTCGTCCCTGGGGAGGATCCGACCGTGTTCGGGGCCATGGCCGATTCCATGGGAGGAGCGCTCATAGCTATCGGTGCCAGTTTGGCCGTGGGCATAGCCGGACTCTCGGCCATAGGCCAGGGAATAGTCGCCGGCTCCAGCATAGGAGCGGTGTCCGAGAGGAAAGAGGTGTTCAGCCGGGGCGTGGTCTTCTCCGTGCTGCCGGAAACGCAGGCCATATACGGGTTGTTGGTGGCCATCCTGCTCATATTCCTTGGAGGAGTGGGGGACGAAGGCATAGTGAGCACCATGGGCATGGGATTCGCAGCCATAGGCGCCGGCCTTGCCGTCGGCATAGCCGGACTCTCGGCCATAGGCCAGGGAATATGTGCTGGTGCCGGGATAAGCAGCTTCGCCAGGAAGAGCGAGACCTTCACCAAGAGCCTCATATTCAGCGCCATGAGCGAGACCTTCGCCATCTTCGGGCTGCTGATAGCTATACTGGCCATGCTCTTTACAGGGTTCTTCTGAGGTGAGAAAGATGACTGAAAAAACACACACAAGAGCACCACGCGGCAAGGTGGACGCCATCATCTCTTCCATCAAAGGAGAGGAAGAGCACAAGACCAGAGGCATGGAATACATACTGAACACCAAACTGGATAGCCTAGCCTCCGAGAATCAGAAGACGAAAAATGGCGAGATCGCCCTCATACAGAAGGAAGCAGCCAGGGAGCATGTTCTCTTGGAGAACCGTTTGATGGCGGAGGCCGAGCTGACATCCCGAAGAACGTTGGCCGGAGCGAAAGAGAGGCTCGTCCAACAGACCCTAGCAGAGGCAAAGAGAGGCCTTCGACGGGAAGTGAAAGAAGGGACGACGGCCTATGTGGCATTCATGAAGAAGAGGGGTGAGGAAGGAAAGCGCTTCCTTCCATCCGGAAGCGGGGCGGAGATGATCGAAGGGGACAAGACCGCCGGCCTTTTGTCCTCCATGGGATTCAAAGTGAGCCACACCCTCCCTTCGAGTGCTATAGGAGGGGTTCTTTTCCACGCCCCGGACGGAAAGCGGCACATAGATTCGACCCTCGCCCACCTGATGGAAAGGGATGGTGTGGATATACGCACTTTGGTGAGCCAGGAATTATTTGGAGAGGGCAATGGGAAGAGAGAGAGGGGGAATGAGCAGAGGAGCGAAAAGGGCGGGAGAGCAGAGACGGAGATAGGGGCAAGGAATAGAGAGGGGGGCGGAGGAGCGGAGAAGACCAGGGAGTGAATATAGCACATGATGCCAGACATAAGAGCCTTGGGGCTCATTGGACCCGAAGCGGGAATGGCGGCCTTCGACGTCACGAACCCACTGGCGATATCCTTCGCCATCATAGGCATAGTCCTGTTAGTGGTCATCATCCTCTTCCTATCCTATTTCACCATTCTGCGGGCCATAGCCGCCTACTCCTATTCCAACGCCCGGTTCAAAGCCATGGGGACCCACTTCCTATCCGGAGAAGCACTAGAGGGGTTGAGCGAATCCACCAGCCTCTCCGACATGGCTTCCCGACTGGCGGAGCTGGACTTCCGCGTTCCCCAGACACCCCGTCTTTCCATAGAGGAACTGGAGGAGACCCTGGAAGCGGAGACCATTCGTATGCTGCGGAACACGCTCGCAGCCACCCCGGATGGTGCCAAACCATTTTTCCGAGCCTATCTCATCCGCATGGACGCCCTCCAGATCAAAGCCGTCCTGAGAAGCCTGCGCTCCGGCCAGGAACCGGTCATCCACCCCTCGTATTACGTGGATGCCGAGAAGATGCGCCTTTTGACAGATGCCTCCTCACCCCAGGATGTGGCCGAGATAATGGGGGACAACATGTTGGGTATCGCTCTCTCCAACGGCCTGCAGCAGCATCCAGAGGAACCGGTCGCATGGGAGCTCTTCCTCAACCGCGCCGTGTTGGATAATATGAACTCCTCCGTTTCCATGGTGGATGATGAGATCCGCGGCCCCATCCGAGAGTTCTATGGAAGGCTGGCCGACATCACGAACATAAAGCTCCTGGCACGGGCTGGAAGCCTGGGTGCGGAGGGAGAGCATCTCACCACCCTGCTGGCACCGGGAGGGCGGGAGCTGCCCGGATGGATGTTGGAGAGGCTGATCGAGATCAAGGATATGGCCGGGCTGCTCTCCGAACTGGACACTACCTCCTATGGGAGATACATGAAGAAAAAAGGCCTCCGGGTCTCCAACCCCTCCGAATTAGAACGGGCCATGGAATCCTATATGCTGGACGTGGTATGTGAGATATCGTCCAAGAACACATTGTTGGCCGGACCAGCGCTCAAGTTCGCCTATGGGAAAGAGAGGGAGATAAAGAACATAACCGCCGTGGCCAGGGGAGTGCTCGACCGCCTCTCCTTCCAGGAGATAGAACCGTTCCTGATAATGGAGGGAACAGCATGAGGATCGCGGTCATAGGGGACCGTGAGACCGTGGCCGGTTTCGCTCTCGGCGGTGCGAGCCTGAGATACACGGTGGAGGGGTTGGAGAGCGCGGACAAAGCTCTGGCGGAGGTCATGAAGAGCGATGATGTGGCGGTGCTGCTCATAACCACCACATATTCCAAACTCCTTGAACGAGAGATAGCCCAATGGAAGGAGACCCGCCCGGTCTACCCTCTGGTAGTGGAGGTCGCCCCCAGGAGAGGCGGGGAGAGGGGGACGAGAAGGATAGATGACCTGATAAGGCGCGCCGTGGGAATAACGGCGGATCACGATAATGCCAATGATACTAACGAGGGCAATGAAGAGAAAGGGTGATATGAATGGTCGAAACTAGTTTGAAGAGCACAGCCGAGACCTCTCCGCCTCCCAAGAGTGCACATGGACGCATAATCAAAGTGGCTGGCCCGGTGGTGGAAGCCGCCGCCATGCGGGGCTCCAGGATGTACGACGTCGTCCGAGTGGGAGAAGAGGGCCTCATAGGCGAGATAATAGGCATACACGAGGACAGGGCCACCATACAGGTCTACGAAGAGACCTCAGGCATAGCTCCGGGAGAGAGCGTGGAACGGGAGGACATGCCGTTGTCCGTGGAACTGGCCCCCGGCCTGTTAGGCCAGATATATGATGGCATCCAACGTCCCTTACCCCTCATAATGGAAAAAGAGGGGGATTTCATAGAACGGGGTTCGAACGTCCCCTCCCTGAACAGGGAGAAGAAGTGGCATTTCGTCCCTGTGGCCAAAGATGGAGAAAGAATGGTGAGCGGGGATGTCATAGGAGAGGTCCAGGAGACCAGCACCGCCCTCCACAAGATAATGGTGCCCCCGGGAAAGGAGGGAACGCTGGAGTCCATCGCCCAGGAGGGAGATTACACCATAGAAGAGATGATAGCCAATCTCTCCGGCCCCGACGGCGGAGAGATGAGCATGATGACCAAGTGGCCCGTCCGACAACCCCGTCCATTCAGGAAGAAGCTCGACCCAGTGGTGCCCCTTCTGACAGGCCAGCGCATACTGGACACATTCTTCCCCATATCAAAGGGAGGCACGGCCGCGATCCCAGGTGGCTTTGGCACGGGCAAGACCGTCACCCAACACCAGTTGGCCAAATGGTGTGACGCCGATATCATTGTATACGTAGGATGCGGAGAACGGGGGAACGAGATGACAGACGTGCTGCGCGAGTTCCCCAACCTGGAGGACCCGAGGAACGGGGAGCCTCTGATGAACCGTACCGTCCTCATTGCCAACACCTCCAACATGCCTGTGGCCGCCAGGGAAGCCAGCGTGTATACCGGCATAACCATAGCCGAATATTATAGGGATATGGGATACGACGTGGCCCTCATGGCCGACTCCACCTCACGATGGGCGGAGGCGATGAGAGAGATATCGGGCCGTCTGGAAGAGATGCCCGGTGAAGAAGGGTATCCCGCGTACCTCTCAAGCCGCCTGGCGGATTTCTACGAGCGGGCGGGCATGGTCAGACTGGAAGGCAGCGAGGAGCGAAAAGGGAGCATAAGCGTCATAGGTGCCGTCTCTCCCCCCGGAGGTGATTTCTCGGAACCCGTCACACAGAACACACTCCGCATAGCCAAGGTCTTCTGGGCCCTTGATTCCTCCCTGGCGGACCGGAGGCATTTTCCCAGCATCAACTGGCTACGGAGCTACAGCCTCTATCTATGGCAGGTGGAACCGTGGTGGAAGGAGCAAGTGGGAGAGGAATGGTTCGAGATGAGGAAGAAGGCCATGCAGATACTACAAAAAGAAGCGGAACTGCAGGAGATAGTGCAACTGGTCGGACCGGACGCCCTGCCCGCCAAAGAGCAGGCGCTTCTGGAATCGGCCAGGATGGTGCGGGAGGATTTTCTGCAGCAGAACGCCTTCCACGAAGTGGACACCTATTGCTCTCCGAAGAAACAGTATGACATGCTCCGGACCATATTGGACTACCATGAGATGACACAGTCCATGGCAGAGAAGGGCGTGCCCATCGATGCGATACGGGGGCTGAAGGCCAAGGAGGCAATAAACAAGATGGCCACTACGACGGAGAAGGAATTCGAGGCTGTGAACAAGAGGCTGCACGAAGAGCTAGAGGCCGAAGCAAAGGAGATGGGGGTGAGACGATGAAGAAAGAGGACATCGAATACACCACCGTCTCCGATATCAGCGGCCCCCTCCTCGTCATCGAGAAGGTGGGGAACGTGTCCTACGGCGAGGTCGTACGGATACGGGGGCCGGACGGAAAGGACCGCGTCGGTCAGGTGTTGGAGGCCGCAGAAGGCAAGGCCGTGATCCAGGTGTTCGAAGGGACGAAAGGATTGGACAGCAAGAAGACCAGCGTACGGTTCCTGGGAGAGACTATGAAATTCGCCGTGGCCCCGGAGATCCTGGGCCGTGTGTTCAACGGCACGGGTCAGCCCATGGACGACCAGCCACCCATAACCCCTGTGGAGAGGAGAGATATAAACGGAGCACCGATAAACCCCTCTGCCCGAGAGTATCCTAAAGAGTTCATCCAGACCGGGGTGAGCACCATAGATCTCATGAACACCCTCGTCCGGGGGCAGAAGCTCCCTGTGTTCAGTGCCAGTGGACTTCCGCACAACGACCTGGCGGCACAGATAGCCAGACAGGCGAAGGTGCTCGGAGAGCAGGAGGAGTTCAGCGTCGTGTTCTGCGCCATGGGTATCACCGCTGAAGAGGCAAATTTCTTCATCAAAGAATTCGAGCGCACCGGCGCACTGGGACGGGCTGTGCTCTTCCTGAACCTAGCGGATGATCCGGCCATAGAACGAATCATCATTCCCCGCATGGCCCTCACCGCCGCGGAATATCTAGCCTTCGAGATGGACATGCATGTGCTGGTCATCTTAACAGACCTCACCAACTACTGTGAGGCATTGAGGGAGATAGCCGCGGCCAGGGAGGAAGTGCCGGGGAGGAGAGGCTATCCCGGATACATGTACACCGACCTGGCCAACATCTACGAGCGGGCAGGGAGGATACAGGGCAAGAAGGGAAGCATCACCCAGATACCCATATTGACAATGCCCGACGATGATATCACCCACCCCATACCGGACCTGACCGGATACATAACCGAGGGGCAGATAGTGCTGTCCAGGGAATTGCACCGCAAGGGGATATACCCTCCAGTGGACGTGCTACCGTGTCTCAGCCGGCTGATGAAACAGGGCATAGGAAAGGGAATGACGCGTGAAGATCACGACGAGGTGTCCAACCAGCTCTATGCAGACTACGCGGAGGGTATGGACCTCAGAAGCCTGGTGGCTGTTGTGGGCGAGGAAGCGTTGACAGAACGGGACAGAAAGGTTCTGGCCTTCACAGAAGCATTCGAAACGCGATTCGTCACCCAGGGCAAGGATGAGAACCGGGCCTTGGAAGAGAGCCTGACACTGGCATGGGAACTGTTGTCCGATCTGCCGCGGGAAGAGCTGAAGAGGATAAGGGACGAGTATGTGGGAAAATACCTGCCGAAAATGGAGGGCTAGACCCTTCCCTCCTTCACCAGTTCGGCAAAGGCCTCGTAGCTCCTCTCCCATGTCTTCTCCACCTCCGGTGGAAAGAAGCAACCTGGCAGCTCACGCATGGCCTTGTGAGACCTGATACAGTCACAACATACGCCGTGCTTTGAGCAGCCTGGATATGTGCATGTGCAATCGACCGAATTCCTGTCTTTCTTGCATTCCATGTCTTCTCATCTCCTTGTTCGTGCCTCCCCCCATATCCCCGAACCCTCATTGACCTTGCGGTGCCTGCTTCGAACGACCTCTCTTGCGTTCTCATCCACAACCTCTCCCCAATCTGTGGCCCTTGCTCTCTCACCTACAACCTCTCCCCACCTACGACCCTTGCTCTCTCACCCACGACCCCTGCCGCCTCACCTGCGGTTTTCCATGTGGTGTTCTCCGCGGTTTTCTTCTTGGCTTCCCGTACATGCTCGCAGTGCGCGGGCGGCTGCTTCGTGGGCGCTTGTCTCCCTCCATATCCCGCAGATGCCATGCCACATAGGCACTGACAGACACATACATGACGGCGGCCAGGGGTATCGTCCAGCCCCCTGTGCTCTTGAGCATATCCCATCCTATGAAGGCGCTCGGGATGTATGCGAGGTTCCATACGGTAAAGCCTATGCCATTGGCTACCCCCCTCACCTGGGGGCGCACGTTCTCCATGAAGAAGGCGCTCCACAACGGCCACACCATATTGGCCAATGCCATTCTGACGATGAAGAAACCCCCGGCTAGAGGAAAGGCCGGGGCCAGTATTATTCCCAGGGCCATGGGAACGGCTATGATGTTGCTGAGCAGTATGAACCGCAGTTTGTTGACCGTTCCTCCAAGCTCCCCGGAGATGAATGTTGAAAGGGCTAGCACCCCTATTCCCACAGCGGAAAGTGTGAAGAGGACCACATGGTCCACGCCAAACCTGTCTATGAAGAAGAGGCTGAAGAACTGGACGGTGAGAGCGGCCCCTATGCCGGTCACCCCTTGCATCAATGCAAAATCCTTCACCACCCTCTTCTCTCTATCGTTGAAGAGCTTCATGGCACCGCGGATGTTGAACCTTGTTCGCCCCTCTTCTTGCCCATGTTTGATGGGGCGAAGACCGAGGGCGGAGAGGGCTCCCAAGAGCATCAGGATGGCCAATGCAAAGAACCCCATATCCAACCCCGCCGCGGGGGATGCTGCGGTGTCCACCCACACCCCCATCCCATATGTCACCGGGGCCGCGATGACGAGGGAGATCGATATCAACACGCCATAGTTGGAGGAGAGACGCCTCTTCTTGCTTATGTCGGCTATATATGACTGGAAGGCCGCCAAGCTCAATCCCACACCGCATCCCTCCATAAAGGATGCGATGAGAAGAGCAGAAAAGCTGGTGGCTCCAATGAGAATGATCGGAGCCAACACCATCGCCGACCAGCCTATGAAAATGACT
>DAOVJP010000456.1 GCA_030673205.1 Thermoplasmata archaeon | reverse complement strand
GCCAAGGCCGGAAAGGTCTTTCATGCTCGGAGAAGCCGAGCTAGGGAACATTTCAGGGTCAAGGGCGTTGCCATGAGCCCGGTGAACCATCCCCACGGAGGGGGAGGCCACCCTCATGTCGGCGTCCCGAGCACAGTATCTGTCCATGCCCCGCCTGGTCGTAAGGTTGGGCGGCTATCCCCTAAGAGAGGAAAGAAGAGGAGGAAGTAACCATGGCAAGGAGAACCAAAGGAATCAGCTCGGCCAAATCCGCGAGGAGGAAGGCACGGAAGAAGAAGGGGGCAATTCAAGCTCGGAAGAAGAAGGAGTTCACATATCGTGGATACACCTTGGACGAGCTTCAGGCTATGCCCCTCAATGATCTCCTCCCTCTTCTACCTTCGAGGGCTAGAAGAACGTTCAAACGCGGTCTCAACATCGAACAAGAGCGTTTCATGACCCGCTTTAGAAAGGGAAAGGATCCGATACGCACCCACCACAGGGCGATGATCATCATCCCGGAGATGGTGGGTCGGAACATACATGTCTACAATGGAAAGGAATTCAAGGTAGTAGAAGTGAAGCCAGAGATGATAGGGCATTATCTGGGAGAGTTCTCTCCCACCAGAGGATCAGTTACCCACTCCGGTCCAGGTGTGGGAGCTACGAGATCGTCCAAATACATGCCGCTGAAGTAAGGAGATGATGATATGGCAGGATATACGGCACCCATAGACCCCGAGAAGAACGCTAGGGCCCTAGGGAAGGAGTTGAACATCTCCCCAAAGAAGGCCTTGGAAGTTTGCAGGGCTATACGCGGCAAGATGGTTCCTGATGCAAAGGATTATTTGGAAGACGTGATAGACATGAAGCGCCCCGTGCCATACTACAGGCACAACAGGCAGACAGGCCGGAAGAAGGGCATACCGGTAACAGGCGGTTACCCCCAAAAAACGGCTAAGGGCATCTTGAAAGTGTTGGAGAGCGCCGAGGCGAACGCCGTGGATCAGGAGATGGATCCTGATGAGATGAGGATAAAGATCATAGCCGCCCATCGCGGAAGGGTCCTCCAACACTTCAGACCCAGAGCACATGGCAGGGCTACACCCTTCTTCCGACAGTTGACGAACATAGAGATAATATTAGAGGTAATGGAGGACTAGAATATGGCTGGTGAACGAAAATTCGTTTCCGAGAACATACGCCGCCTTTTGGTGAAAGAGTACATAATGGAGAAGGTCAAAGGTGCGGGATTCGGCGGCCTGAAGATAAATCGTACCCCCATGGGGACGAGGGTCAGCCTTACCATCGAGCGTCCTGGCATC
>DAOVJP010000307.1 GCA_030673205.1 Thermoplasmata archaeon | reverse complement strand
TGTTCTCGCTCACAACAGCCCCCGTGCCGTCGGAGATATATATTCCCTCTTGAGACATTCCAGTACCGTTGTTGTTGGTTATTGTGAGGGAACTTCCAACGAGGACCATTCCGTGGATCGTGGTGTAGAACGTGTTGTTCTCGATGATGAGGTTTAGCCCCATGATGCTCAGCCCGTTGCCGTCATCGAAGAAGGTGTTGTTGGTGACTCTGATATCGTGGGTCTCAAGCTCACCCCAGAACGCGGCTTCCTGGTTCTCCCCGGATAGATAGTTGTTGTGAACTATGTTCCCCCAGTTATCGAGGTATCCGTGTATGCCATAAGTCGTGGCGTTGAGGAAGCTGTCGCGTATGGTATTGTTGCCTCCCGCAAGGCGTATGCTGGTGTGTGGTGTCTCGGAGATGTTGCATAGCTGGACGAGGTTATGCTCTCCATACAGGAGTATGCCTGTGTATCCGCTCTCCCTTATTGTGACGTTGTAGAACAGGTTGTTGTCGGAATTGACGCGTATGCCAAAGCTGCCTCCGATATACCCTGCTTGGCGTATGGTGCTGTTCTCGGCATAGATCGTTCCGTCCACCCAGAAGTCGTAGTTGAAGGCGTTTTCCGAGTCCCATGCGGAGGTGTTCGTTATGCGTAGTATGCCCCCTGCCTCCGTATCCATGTAGTTCCACCCGTTGGCTCCCGGTGAGAACGTCAAGTCGCTGTCGTCCCACCTCATATCCCCTCCGACCTGCACGGTGATGTTCCCCTCCAGTCTGCAGGGGTTGTTCTCGATACGGCAGATAGCGTCCACGTACCAGACGATGTCGGCCCCCTCCTCCACATCCAGACCGTAGATGGTGCAATCGGTGAAGTTGTTGTTGTAGAGAACGTTCCCGCTTCCAACGCCGCTGTCGATCGATATGCCCCGCGTCTTTCCCTCGAACGTGTTGTTGCCTATGATGTTGTTCGTCGTGGCGCCGCCCACTATCTCGATGCCTGTTCCCGCGCCAGAGGTCATCGTGTTAGACTCGAACCGGCAACCGCTCGATCCGGAAGCATATATCCCCACGCTCGTCGAGATTATGTCATTGCTCTGTATCTCAGCCGAGTTCGAGTTCAGAACATATATGCCCCAGTTGCCAGCCACGTTTATGGTGGATCCTCTCACCTCTGCGTTGGTGGAAGTATCCCGGAGGTATATCCCAAGCGCGTTGCTCGTTACCATGTCTATGTTCTGGATGATCACGTCTGTGCAGCCGGATATATCTATGCCGCGGGGGGTTGAGGAGAAGACGACATTGATGGTTCCGCCGGTTATCCAGGTGTTGTGGGCGCCTATCATGTAAATGCCGTCGGCGTTGTCCCCGTTCGTTGTGATCAGGTTATCCACGAGGTTGGTCCAGGTGGCGGCCTGTATGTTTATTCCATAGGCGCCCGCCCCGTTGGTCGTTATGTTGTTTCCGGTCAGCGTGTTGTCATCTACCGGGGTGCCAACGTCTATCAGGTTTATTCCGTAAGCATTGTCGCCATGGGTGGTTATGTTGTTGTATCGAAGTATGTTGGTGCACGAGCCGCTTCCTAGCGATATGCCCAGTCCGTTCAGTATGGTGGTCGTTATGTTGTTGTATTCGATCGTGTTGCTGTCGGTGCCAGATATGTAGATGCCGAAGTTGTTCATGTGGGTCTGGGTTATCTGGTTGAGTCGGATGAGGCTGCCTTCCGCATTCATCTGTATGCAGTTCCCACCGTTGGGGCCGCTGGTTATGGTGTTGTTGATGATCTCGTTCCCAGCGTCTGCCGTGTTGTTTATCCGGATGCCAGGTGCGTCGTTCTCCAGGACCCAGTTGTCCTTCACATCATTTATCCCAGTGGTTATGATCACTCCGTGGTTCCCGTTGTAGGATATGTTGTTGCCTATGATATGGTTGTGATCGCTTCTGGTCCCGATGTGGATGGCTCCCACTAGGGGGTTTATGCCGGTCCCGGAATAGACATAGTTGTCGGTTATGTTGCAGTGCAGTGCGGAGTCCCAGAGGTATATCCCTATGTGTGGGTTCGCGTACATCACATTGCCACTCACCGTGATGTTGATGGCATAGAATGAGAAGGTATACTGGCCCAATATGATTATGCCGTTGTAGGAGGAGGAAAGGTTGTTGTTGAGGATCCTGTTGTTCTCCCCTTTGTAGACCCTTATCCCTCCGGTGTACGCCGGTCCCGCACATCCGGTGGCGTTGTTCCCCTGGACTATGAAATTGGTGCAGGTTGTCATCGTTATCCCGCTGCTGTCGACGTTCAGCACATCGTTGTTCTCTATGATCCCTCCGTCTCCGGATACGCTTATCCCGTATGTGGTCGTGTATGTCGTGCCATCCACCAGGTTCTGGATTATCTGGAAGTCGCTTCCGGAGACTCTTATTCCATACGCGTCGGCGTAAACATCGTTGTCTCTTATTATGGCATTGTGTCCAGTTCCCGCATCCAACCCCGTTGTTGGTGAATAGATCGTGTTGTTGGCTAAGCGGGTGCCGTATGAGGTGGTGT
>DAOVJP010000356.1 GCA_030673205.1 Thermoplasmata archaeon | reverse complement strand
TGAGATATCTGGCGTTTCATTCTCTCTCCTATGGATATCTCCCTCTCCCATTCGTCTATGGTGTCCAGGGCCTCTTTGAGGGAACGAAGGCAGTCTATACACATCCAGTGTTCGCCCACCTTCTTCATAGGCTTCTTGCGATACACTATCTCCCTGCACAATGCGCAGGGGTGCATCTCCTTTGACCTGTGTTCCGCATAGGCTTCCATCTTTCGGCCTTCCACAAGGCTCTCTATGAGAAGTTTCTTGGAACTCTTGTGGTCACTTTCTTCCTCATGCATCATAGCACGCCCAAAGGTCAGAAGGAGAATATAGACCTCGCCCTATTTAATCTTCTCCCAAACACAATGCAGAGGTAAACCAGAGTCAAGAAAAGGACCGACATATCACCACGGCCGATGCAGATAACCACATTATGTGGGTGTCAGCGAGAGTGCATAGCACTTGGTGCTCTTTCCCTCACGGCGCACGGCCACCTTCCGTTTGTTAGACAGCTTTAGAACGTGATAATTGACCACCTGACGCGTGACCCCCATGATCTTTGCCAGTTCGGTCTCGCTTACCCCCGGGTTCTGAGCCAATGCATATAGGAGCTTCTCCTCCAGAGACATCGGTATGGCACAGTTTGCAGGGTAGTATCTCCTCAGCGAGCCATCCTTCTTCGAACGGACATATCCCGCCCTCTCAAGAGTCCTAAGATGATGAGATAGGACGCCGTTCTTCATCTCTAGCTTCTTCATGATGTGTGAGAAATTGGCACCTGGGCTATCCTCTATGTATTTCAGGATGGCACTTCTCGTGGGGTTGTGCACTATCTCCTCGTTGGACAGCCTACTATATGCAGGTATCAAAAGCAGAAGTTCTTTGTGCTTAGCTACATAAGCAAGGAAAACGAGTATTCCGATACCGGCACCAGGGACTAACGCAGGTCCCGCCAACGGTAGAATGGGTATTCCTCCTTCGTCTCCCTCTATCTGGGCAGCGGGTTCGTTGTTACTCGGACCCTTGTTCGTCAGGTATATCTCAAAGTTCCCATTCCTCGAATCCTCCCATACGACCACAGGCATGCCCTCGTGCGTGGTCAGCGCAGGAGAGCGGGATTCGCCGATATGGCTTGTCAGGTGCCTCCCATCCGCGGGCATCATGCTCGAGTCAAATACAGCGTATACGAGTTCCGTGTTGGTAGGTCCGACGCGCTCATCCGACCAAACTAGGCAAACACCATCATCTGTACGGTGGGAGGTCAACTCGGATGGGTAAGAGGGCTTGAAAGTGAGCACATTCTCCATCACCACCTCGTTCCCTTCTATCATGACCCCCTCTATCACTCTGGAATCAGTCCGGTCATACAATGGTTCTACGGCCCATGCCACCATCGTCTGTCCTTCGCCCAGGATGCTCACTGTCGAATGTATTCGATTTCCCGATGGAACACAGGTAAGAGCCAACTCCGGGGCCATATCCTTATCCTCTGTGGAGAACGCAGAATACCACAACGTAACCTCTCTCCCTCTCCCCTCCCAGCAGAGGTGATATGTTTCATCATCCCTCTCCGCGGATACGAATGCTATGTCCCCTCTCTCCATAGGAAGGATGAGATCGGATGTCATGTAATTATCTGATACCCTGCAATAATATATCTGGAAGGTGCCGTTGCGGGAGAAGGGCGCGAACATGTGAACGACATCTTCGTCATCCACGTCTAAGAACGGTTTGAGTCTCTCCGCCGGGGTGCCGTCGCCCAGGGAATAGCGGCTGAAAGAAGAGAGTGTCTGCTCTCCCCCCACGCCCTCCAAAAGGCATGCTACGCCCATTGGCTCCCTCGCCATGGAGCCATTGTCGGCTATGACCGTGTAATACAGGTCACAACTTGTTTTGGACACCTCGAGCCAAGCTATGTGAACATACCCCTCTCCATCCACAGCCACCTGGGGGTAGAGAGAGGACGACAGAGAGTGGGTTATCCTCTTAGCCTCCGTAACAGGGACGTTGTCTGGTGAGACCTCCACATAATAGACCTCAGGATTCCCATCCCTGGTATCCGTCCAGACCACATGCCTATCGCCATCCTCCTCCACAGACACCGAAGGGTCTTGAGAGCGATGTATCT
>DAOVJP010000325.1 GCA_030673205.1 Thermoplasmata archaeon | reverse complement strand
TAATTATTATGGCATAGGAATCGGTGGCTCCAGCAGCAACATTATCGCTAACAATGCTGTCTCCTCGAACAACGGGGTTGGCATCGCTCTAACGCAATTTTGCAATAACATCACCGTGTCTAACAACACCGCCTCGAACAACTTTGTAGGCATCGGTCTAAACGCTTCCAGTAGCAACAACACAATTTCCAACAACACCGCCTCGAACAATTTTATAGGCCTCGCATTCAACACATCTAGCAGCAATACCATTTACCACAACAATTTCATCAATAACACCAACCAAGCAAGCGATAATGGCACCAATTCCTGGGATAATGGCTATCCCTCGGGCGGCAACTACTGGAGCGACTGGACCACGCCCGACAATAACTCGGACGGCTTTGTGGATGACCCACGACCCATAGATGGCGGCAGCACCCAGGACAACTGGCCTTTCACCACAGAGAACGGGTGGATCGTCCCCCCGCCTGGCCCCGTTCACAACATCGACTCCGGCGAGAACTTCATAACCATCCAAGAGGCCATAGACGACAATGACACACTGGACGGCCACACTATAACTGTGGCCGCAGGCACGTACAACGAGCATGTGGTAGTGTACAAGAGCCTTACTCTGGAGGGAGAGGACAGGGACACGACCATCATCGACGGCGGGGCTATGGAAGACGTGGTGAACATCACTGCAAATTGGGTGAACATGACCGGGTTTACTGTTATGGGGAGTGGAAGTGATTGGGGAGACTCCGGAATAGAGCTATATCAGGCCCAGTATTGCACAATAGAAAACAACCACGTATCGAACAACTACTGGTATGGCATCCGGCTCTATTCCTCCTCTGGCAACAATCGTGTTGCCAATAACACCGCCTCGAGCAACCACTGGTTTATTGGGCTTCTTTCCTCTAGCAACAACATTGTTGCCAACAATACCGCATCGGACAACGCCTGTAGCATCTGGCTATTTTCCTCTAACAACAACACTATTGTGGGCAATAGCCTATCGAACAACTACGAACATGGCATTTCCCTTAACTCCTCCAGTAACAACAACGTCATTTACCACAACAACTTCATCAACAATACCTTCCAGGCGTATGGTGACGAGAACAACACCTGGGATAATGGCTATCCCGACGGCGGCAACTACTGGGACACCTGGACCTCCCCCGACAATAACTCGGACGGTTTTGTGGACTTCCCGTACAACATTTCTGGAGGAACGGATCAGGACAACTGGCCCTTCACCACCTCGGACGGGTGGGAGGGAGCACTCCCCAACGGCACGGAGCCCATCATCTCAGTCGAAAAGCTCGTTTGGGAGGATGCTACCCTGTGCTGGGTGGACGAAACTTCCACAGACATGGGATCAGGGAATCTCTTCAGGATAGAGGTGCAGAACATCGGGGAAACAGATCTGTCCGGCATAAATGTCACCGACATCCTGCCCCCGGGACTGGACTATGCTGGCCCTGCCTATGTTGATTTCGTGATGCAGGAGCCCAACTGGATAAGCCCCGATGGCAGGGCGCTGTACTGGGATATCCTCGACCCTCTAGCGCCAGGGGAATGGCTGTACGTGGAATTCTATGCGACCTCCAACTCCATGGGAAACCACACCAACTGGGTGGACGTGAGCGGTGAAAATACGAGCGCGAGCGATACCGCCACCGTACATGCTAGGAACCCCGCGAACATCTGGGTGGAGAAGCTTGTGTGGGATGATTGGAGTATGTGTTGGAACGATACCGGCCACTACAACCCAGGCATGCTGGCCTCTTATAACATCACTGTCGCTAACACTGGTGAGACAAACCTAACGGATATCGAGGTCTATGATTATCTACCACCCGGCCTATTATTCGAGGACTGGATGTGGTGTACTGTTAACGGTATTCCGCAGTTGCCGGATGCTGTTCTCGATGCTAACCATACTCTAGCCTGGTTCTTCCCAGGCCCGCTGGGTCCTGGAGAATGGTTCTATATCGAATTGGACATAATGGTTCTTGAATATGGCAACCACTCTAACCTTGTCACGGTAGATGCGTCCAGCCCAAGCACCAATAATAGTGTGGACGATTGGGATGATGCGTTGGTTGTTACGCTCCCAGCACCCACGCCCGACATCTGGGTGGAGAAGCTCGTGTGGGACGATTGGAGCATGTGTTGGAACGATACCGGCCACTACAACCCAGGCATGCTCGCGCACTATAACATCACCATAATGAATAATGGTGAGACAAACCTAACGGATATCGAGGTCTATGATTATCTACCACCCGGCCTATTATTCGAGGACTGGATGTGGTGTACTGTTAACGGTATTCCGCAGTTGCCGGATGCTGTTCTCG
>DAOVJP010000258.1 GCA_030673205.1 Thermoplasmata archaeon | reverse complement strand
GTCCGTTGCCCGGTAGGTGACGTTGTATGTGCCATCGACGGTGAACACCAATGGGGGCATATATGGCATCCAGGCACCTCCGTTTACGCTGTACTCGATGGATGTGGGTGATGCTGTGTCTTCCCCATTCAGCACAAGGGTCACGGAGCCCTGGCACCAGCCGTTGCTGCCTCCGACAGCTATTACTGTGGAGCTTCCCGTTGGCCCATAGAGATCTATCTTCATCATTGTGGTCTGGACCGGCCCAATGTTCCCGGCTGTGTCCACCGCCCTTGAGGAGATATTGTGATATCCTTCGCCGCCCACTGTAACTGGAGTTCCGGGGTAAGTGGTCCAGTTCGCTCCATCGGTAGTATATTCGAACCTGGCCAATCCAGAGCCGACATCGGCCGACCCTGTCTTTATTTCCACGCTGGTGTTGTATTTGTACCACCCGTTGGCCTGAGCCGTTCCTATAATATTCTGGGTTATGGGGGGAAGCTCGTAGTCTATTCTCACGTTCGTCGTTGTTACATCTTCCACATTCCCTGCCGCGTCCTCGCTCCAATATCTCAATGTGTGCGTACCTACGCCCGTTATGTCGAACGGCCCCGCGTATACGCTACCTATACCATCCAGTGTGTAATGGGTGGCCTGTATACCAGAGCCCAGTGGGTCGGGTTCGGTGCCGTTCAATGTCATGGTGACGTTCGAAAGGTACCACCCGTTCTCCCCGACAATGCCTGCGGGGATGAGTTGGGTGGATGGGGTGTTCAGGTCCACATTGACTACCATGCTTGCCATGAACCCGACGTTGTTAGCAACATCAACGGCCCACGCATCGAACACATGGCTGCCATGGTCTATGACGACCGGAGAAGAGTATATGATCCAGATGCCCCCGTCAACACGGTACCAGCGCTCTTTGATTCCAGAACCCTCTGCCTGATCGGAGGCGACTACCGTGACCGTGGCCTCTGACACATACCACCCATTCTGGCCCATGCTCCCCGATATGTCCAGGGTGCAAATGGGAGCTTCGGTGTCGATGCTGATGATCTCGATCCTTATTGGCTCCATGTTGCCGGCCTTGTCCGTTGAACGGTACCAGATGGTGTGCTCGTCCGTGCCGGTCACGGTGACTGGAGCGGCGTATTCTTCCCATGGACCGCCGTCCACGATATACCATGTCGAGTCAAGGTTGATGTTATCGCTCGGCGTCAATGCGAACGTGACCACAGAATCGTACCATCCTCCCCCTCCCATGGTGCCTGTCTGTATCGCGAAGGCCGTGGCTGGCTGGGTCTTGTCTATGCTCAATACCACTGTGTTGTTGCTCTCTACGTTACCGGCCGCGTCCAGGGACCGGTAGTAGAATGTGATGTTCTCCCCTTCCGTGGATATGACGAATGGGTTCTGGTACGTTGTCCAGGTGCCGTTGAGATCATATTCTATCTTCTCCATGCCACTGTGCAGGTCGTTGGCTGTGAAGGATATGGTCACGTCGCTGGTGTACCAACCAGAAGCGCTGAGAGTGCCAGACAGGAACACAGAGGAAGAGGGTGCTAGCATGTCTATTTTGAATTCCAAGGCCTGCATCGGTTCAACGTTCCCTGCTACATCCACCGTCCAACATTGTATCTCATGGGTGCCGTTGCCATGTATCACTAGAGGAGCGGTGTATTCGGCAACTGCCGAGCCATCGATCTTGTAATATGTTATGTCCTCTCCACTGAGGGGGTCTGTGGATGCTATAGGAGCAATGACGCTGGATGTGTACCAACCATTGTTTTCCGTTCCCACCAACGGTCCGATGGTGGATGTAGGTGGCGTGGTGTCTATGTCCAATGGGATGGTGTTCGGTGTCTCATCCAACCCCGCATTGTCCGAGGAATAATAGTGCAAGGTGTGCGCCCCATCGCCCAGAACGAACGGTTCCGCATATAACGTCCAGATGACACCATCCAAGCTCCAATATGTGTTGTCGAAGTCGCTGTAGACGTCCCAGGGAGTGAGGGTCACAGTCACATCCGTCCTGTACCAGCCACCACCACCCATGGTTCCCACCACGCCTATACCCGTTGTGGGCGCGGTCTTATCTATCTTGAAAGACACGTTCTGAACAGCCTCCACATTACCCGCTACATCCACTGTCCAATACTCGACGACATGGGAGCCCTCCGTGCTCACAACAAGGAACGGCGCATACACCGCCGCCCCAAGGCCATCCAGATCATAATACATCACATCCACACCACTGAGAGGATCGAGAGATGTGATATTCAAGGTCACATCCGAAACAAACCACCCACCAGCACCCGGCGTACCACTCAGAGGAGCTAGGCTAGTAACAGCCGACGTGGTATCCACATCTATTGCCAAGGTGTTTTCCGCCTCTTGTAAACTTGCATTGTCCGAAGAATAATAGCGGACGGAATATGTCCCATCTGCGAGGGTGAACGGATTTGTGTAAAGGGTCCAGTTAGTCCCGTCCAAGCTCCAATATGTGTTGTTGAGGCCGCTGTGAGTGTCCGAGGGTGTGAGAGTTATCGTGACATCCGTCCTGTACCAGCCACTACCACCAATGGTCCCCACCACACCAATGCCTGTGTGAGGCGCGGTCTTATCTATCTTGAAAGAGGCGTTCTGATGCGCCTCCTCGTTACCAGCAACGTCCACCGTCCAATACTCGACGACGTGGGAGCCCTCTGTGGATTCCACTATCAAGCCTATATACTGGCTTGTGACAGGGGAGCCATCGAGCTTGTAATATGTGGTCTCGCTTCCGCTGCAGGTATCGGTGGAATTGAACAGGTCCACTGTGACATCGGAGATGAACCATCCATTGATCCCATCGGTACCGGTCAACACGAGCGTGGTGGTTGGATCGGTGTTATCGACCTGGAAACTCTGGTTGACAACATCTTCCGTGTTACCTGCGACATCCACACAGTAGGCATACAATGTATGATTTCCTTCTGGAACGGTC
>DAOVJP010000343.1 GCA_030673205.1 Thermoplasmata archaeon | reverse complement strand
CAGGTACAGATACCCGCTAGAAGGATATCGGAATATCTCCCAGTGGGGCTCTCCGTAAGGGCCGTATGGGTCGTATGGGTCTCCCAGGACATAGTCTGCGGACTCGAAATAATATGTGTGTTGCCCTATGGAGAGGGAGGAAGTTGAGTAGGTGTAGATGTAGCTGGTTCGATTCTCCCAGATCTCCTCACCATACGGGCCTATCCACACAAGCTCCTCCCATGTTTCAATGTGCGAGTACGGCATCTCTATCGGATTCTCATCCAAGTACAGGGTCACATTATCATGCACCATGCTCGAATTATAGGTGAATGTGAATTCCGTGCTCTCCACTCCATACTCGGGCGTGACCATGCCCCAATCGGCCAGGTCTATGTCCCTGGCCGAAGGTTGGTCCGCGAGCAAGAATATCTGGACACCTACCGCAGAGAACACCAGCGTATAGACCGACACCAATAGAACGAATTTATTCCACTCCATGTACTTATTCCTCCACTATGTCGGTATGTTCGTCTACATATATAGAATTTGGTTCGGTTTCTAGATAACATAGAGAATTCTCGTTAACATGGAGATCCCCGATAACATTAGAGGTTCTCGATAACATAGAAAAGGGATTATAGCCCGAAGCCGTTCGTCCGATAGTATGTTATTCATTCAATGCGTGCTCGGCGCCTTTCTATTCATGCTTCCCGGGACCGTTCTGGCGCGGAGGATATTGAGGGGCGGACCTTTCCTTCTCTTCCTCTCCTACTCTTTCTCACTCTCCCTCGGCACGATATGTGGGGGAATGTTCATCCTCAACCTATGCTTCGACATCCCTCTCTCCTTCCGGAACATCGCCTTGCTCTCCCTCGTCATCTCCGCCATCCCCTTGGCAGAGGCTCTTGTCAGGGAACGGTCCCGAGAAAAGGTGATGAGCCACATCTCTTCCCCTCTCCGCATGGGCAAAGCTCTCGCATCCCGGCTTGCATCTCGTTCCATTCTCATAGCCAAGAACCCTTCTTTCCTGCCTCTGGCCGCCATTCTCGCTCTGGCTGCATTCTTGCAATTCGCGCCGCATATCGGCTATTCCCTGCCTTTGCACGCCGATGAGTGGCATCACTACCTCCACGCCCGGCAGATATTGGACTCCGGTTCCGTCTTGCTCTCCCCTTCTACGATCCATTCGTCGGCAGGGTTCCATGTCTTCCTGGCGGTCTTGAAGCAGCTCACAGGATCGGAATGGACCACCCTCTTCCTACTTCTCCCCTCTCTTCTGTTCTGCGGGACCGTGATGAACACTTTCCTGATAGGGAGGGAGTTGAAGATAGGTCTGGGGGCGCCTTTCCTTGTGGCTCTCCTCCCTACCACCCTGCGGTTCATCGGCCCAGTCTTCTTGGCTCCTATCTCCCTCTGTCTCTTCGCTCTGACGCTCCTCATCTATCTCATGCTCCGTTACAAGGACCATCGGTGGATGCTGTACGGTCTTCCTCTGGTCCTTTTCTTCATCGTCGCCTACGCCTATCTAATATTGGTCCTGGGGATGGTTGCCTTCTGTTGGTTGCTGGCAAATATGAGGAACGAGGGTGCGAAGAAGAACCTCCTTGCTTTTGCATCGATCTGCGCCCTCGGCGCTGTGGTTCTCTACGCCATGCAATTCTGGGGTATCAACCTCTTCTCCCTCTCTCTCCTCATGGAGGGCCGCACCATCTCCCATCCCATCATATCTGCCATGGATCTCATGAAGCTCATGGGCGTTCTCCCCTTCTTCCTGGGTTTGGGAGGGATGGTATATGTTCTCTGGAACAAGGAACGAGAGGGGCATCTTCTCCTCGTACTTTCCCTCCTCTTGCTCACGGCCGTGGAGATATGGCTTTTCTCCAGGGCCACCACCACCCTCTACAACCGGACCGTCACGGTGTTGATGCTCTTCCTATTGATCGTTGGAGGATACGCCCTCAGGGAAATGGGAAAGCTGGACAAGAAGCTCCCGGCAGTGCTCATCGTACTCGTCCTCACATTCTCGGTCTACATTCACATGGACCAAACATACTATTATCTCATCGACGAGGAACAGTACGAGGATTTTCTCTGGATGGATGAGAACCTCGACGAGAACTGCGGCAGGGTCATACTTGATCCCTTCGAGGCGCTCCCGTTCAAGGCCACGACCGGGAGAGAGGTATACTACATGATGCCTCTGGCGCCTCCTAGCGGAGAACGAT
>DAOVJP010000465.1 GCA_030673205.1 Thermoplasmata archaeon | reverse complement strand
GTAACAGAGAAGAACATAACAATGCGTGGGCTTGGCAATGGGACGTTCCTACATTCCGATGCTTGGGCATTGACCGTCGGAAAATGTCCGCACTTTAACCTGGATAATTTCCATATTGCGGGCGATCTGATCGGCATCATGGTCTCTGGATCGGGAGAAGTGGTCATTTCCAACTTCACCATGAAGGGATCTTCCCCCTTGGGCCTCCTTCTCTTCGAGGTGAAAGATGTCGATTCCTTCATTTTGAAGGATAGCGTAGTGGAAAACAGCTTCTATGGCCTACTTGCACACAGGATATCTTCCTTCCTAGTTGAGAATTGCTCATTCAGTTCCATAGGAGATGCTGCAGTGTCCTTCATCGGCAACAGCCCTTCCTCCCAATACGATCTCACAATTGTGGAGAGTGAGTTTGCAGATAACAACAAAGACATATTCTTGGATTCCAATGCCACATTGGAGGTCATAGATTGTGTGATGGACAGAGCGCATGTGGAAGTATGTGCTGGAACGATCGATTTCATCACAACGATGCCCCTCTCCCTTGATGAGGACAACGCTCTGCTTTTGGACCTCTCACCATATATCGACGAACTCGCATGCTCCGCGGAGGTCGTGGGAGAACACTTCGAATGCGAGCTCATGGAGGGCACTAACGAGTTGCGGCTCACACCGACCCCTGATTGGAATGGACGTACCACGCTGGACATATACCCAAGATATCAAGTGCCATTCCCCCCTCTTCCCATCCCTCCCAAAGAATTCGACACATACTCCAGAGACGGGTTCACAGAGGTAGAAAGCACCCCTTCTTCCCTCCCGGCGAAGGACACACGTTCTGACCTGGAAGACACACCTTTCCCCCCGGAACCCACGCCCTACATCACCCTCACGGAGCACCTCCGCACATACATGACCGTGATCCCCGTGAATGACGCCCCTAGAATGACAACCCTGCTCACGATAGATATGGGAATCGCCATCGAATGCACCTATGCTATGGCCAACCATTTTATGGACGTGGAGGGAGACCTATATACTCTTGCTGTCGTCGAAACGGCCGATGGGCTCCTTGCCACTTTTGAAGGAAGCGACCTGGGCATCACCATCACACATGAGACAAATGATCCATGGATCATGATAGACGCCACAGATGTCCTCGGGGCCAGCTCACTCTGGCAGGTATCTATTTCCTCCAGGATATGGTGGGAAGATATGGCCCT
>DAOVJP010000202.1 GCA_030673205.1 Thermoplasmata archaeon | reverse complement strand
GGTGTTCGAGTCGCCGCAGACCATAACCCTCGGCAGCGGCCTCAACCTCATAAGCCCACCCACAAGCCTGATAAGGCCTGATGGCGGCTTTGGCCCAGAGGGCTGCAAGAACGCCACTCTGGAGATAGAAGCCCAGAATGGAGGTGTGAACGTGCTGACGATACGCAAATACACCACAGGCGGATGGGTGAAGTATGAGCCCAGCCAGGAACCGTTCACCTCGTACTTCAACATGGACGCCGACAAGGGGTACTTCATCCAGGTAAGCGCAGACCCGCCGAACGAGTGGGAGACAGCGTGGTAGGCGAACATGTAGTGATGAACGAACGCATGGTGATGAGAAACCAACGACGAGATAAGCCTCAACGATGAGCCAACGGAGCTCCAGCACAATCTCAATATCATGCGGAAAACTTTGTTTTCCACGTGCGTTGAAATTCCTTGGTCATTCATCTTTGCCGTACAGACGAGCTAGGTCATCCTCAACTTGCGCTATCTTGGTCGATGCGTTGAGATCCTTGAAACGCTCTAGAGCCAGGTTGAAGTAGTTCCCGGCTCGTTTTTCATCCGTTTCATAATATGCCAGGGCAAGATCCCGGAAGATCGCACCTTCCAGATATCTATCTGATATTTCCTGGGCCAGTTTCAGACTCTTCTCCAGGTTCTTTATGCCCTTTTCGAGGTTGCCCAGGCGTACGTAGATATCGCCCACGTTGCCAAGGGATACTGCTATCCCCTGCCGCTCTCCAAGTTCTGTCTGGACATCCAAGGCTAGCAGATAATATTCCAGAGCCTCCTCGCACCGGTTCTCCATTTTCAGCGTCTCTCCGATGTTGTTGTAGGCCGCCCCCATTATTCTTTTCTCGCCGCCTTCTCGGGCATAATCTAGGCTTTTCATGAAATAGTCTCGTGCTGTCTGGGACTTTCCCTGGTTGTCATAATAGACCCCTATGCTGTTGTTCACACGTGCCAGGCCCTTTCTGTCCTCCAATTCCATAAAGACCTGCAGACTGGTTTCGTAACGTCTCAAAGCTTCCTTGTAGTTGCCCCTTTTGCGAAAGATTATTCCCATTGCCCGCTGGGCTTCGGCAATCCCCTTTTTGTCCCCAACACTCTCGAATATAGCTATGGCGTTGTCGTATTCCTCTATGGCTTCATCCCATTTGCACAAGCGCTCCTTGACAACACCCAGTTTGTTCCGTATCTTCCCTGTCATCATCTGGCTTTCCGTTTTCTCCTCAGCCATATGGAACAGTTTTTCCGCTTCTTCCCATTCCCCCCAGATGGTCAATATGTCGCCTTTCAATTTCAGTATTATAGATTCACCCTCGGGGTCTAGGGTTTCTGGCCTGAAACTGTCCAGGAAAACCATGTATTCCTGTAGATATCCACGATCTAGCACCTCCTCACCATATAGCTGGATAAGTCTGAGTGCGTGTCCATATTCCCCGCCCTGGACCAAGTGATGCAGGCATTCTATGAGGTCCGCTTCATCCTCGGGCAACAGCTCCTTCTCTTCCTCATCCAAAAAATCAGCACCGTAATATCTGGCCGCCTCACGGTGTGCCTGTTGTCTTTTCTCCTTGGGAAACGTGGAGTATATTATACGGTCCAAAATGTCATGTATAGAATAGAGACCGCTTTCTGTCGCCGTCACGATGGCCTTTCTCTCCAGTAACATGAATATCTCCTCACTACTCACGCTTAGAGCGTCCCATGGAATGGGGGTTCTGAAAACGGAGAGAATATTGAGAGTCTCTGTCTCCTCCTTGGAGAGTTTGGAGAATATCTCTTCGTAAAAGAAACGGTTCAGGTCCATATTCCTCTGGACCTGTCTGGGATCGGTAAGGTGTAATATCTCTATGGCCAGAGGATGGCCGCCGGTGGCCTCGAAAACGGCGGCATAATCCTCCTCTGCGAAATGAAGACTCTCCAATAGACTCTGGGCACTCTTCTGGTCCAGGCCTCTAAGCTCCAGTTCGGCCACACGATTCGAAATGACCACATCCCTGCGTCCATAGAACGGTTTTCTCTCTCTCCCAAATAGGAGGAGTTTAACATTTCCATCCGAGGCAACATCGTATAGTGCTTTGAGCAAGGATATTGTCTCGGCGCTCACGGAATGGTAATCATCTAGAACTAGAATGGGATGAAGTTTTCCGATCTCTGCACTGAAGAGGCGAGCCGCTTCGCCCACATCGATTATCTTCCGTGATGTTATATAATCCTTGAAATGCGTTCTGCCATCTAGGGCCAGGAATTCTGCCAGAGAAGACAATATGGAGCGGGGAGTATCCCATTCCCGTATCCTCCACCACCACACATTATCCTCTTCCAGATGGGTCTCGACGATATGGCGGGCCAGTGTTGTCTTGCCCACTCCTGCTATTCCATATACCACCACGGCGAGTACCGAGGGATCGTCCAGTCCCTTGAGGATCGCCTCTTCAATGTCCTCTCTTCCGTAATACCATTTCAACGGGGGCAGAGGGGGGAGCATTCGGATCCGTTTTCCCTTTATAGCTGCCAGTTTGTGCAGGTCCTCATTGGTCAAAGCACGGTCGCGGGGCATTAGTTGGGCAAGGGTCAGCAACTCGATCCCGATCTCCTTCGCCAGCTGTCCTAACTCCCTCTCCATCTCCTCCCCATCTATGATCACGGATACGCTCAAACACTCCATTCTTCTCTTTATATCCAGCGCCTCCCGGTAACCGAGGGGCGTTAAGAAGTATACCTTTCTCCTCCGTTTCTCTCCTTCGACATGGGCGATTCGGTCCTCCACGAGACTTTTCCTTGTGAGTCGCCTTATGGCGTGTGGAACGTTGCTGCGCTCGATATAGAGCATCCTAGCTATCCCTTGTTGGGTCACCGCAGGAGGGGCTACGAAGGATTCTTTGGCTCGGAAATAGCACAGAAGATGAACAAGCATTCTATCTTGGACACTGAATCTCTTCATTTCGATCACATTATAGGATATCCTTTTGGGGATCTCCGTCTCCACCATCATAATCGCCCAGCCTTGCTAATAAGACTTTTCCTTGTACCGTATGTTTACATGACATGTGTTTGATAATGTGTACCTAATAGGCATGTGTTTGATAATGTGTACCTCATAGACGTGTGTTTAATCATGTAGCCCCAAACTATATGAATGAGAAAAACGGTGAAATCCACAGGGCTGGACTATGTCCAGTCCATCTCCAGAACAGGAGTGGATAATAGTGTCAAGTAAGAGTGCTAATATTTCGTGCGCGAAGAAGTTGAATGTTCTTTGGACGGTCCTTGTCCTTGTATCCACGGCTCTGATCGCTATCCCCATGGTATCCATGGAAGCGGAATCCTTGAGCGGTGGACCGGATTACAATGATGGTTTTGGATACACGTTCAAGGATAGCGATGAGCCCGAGGTCACATATGGCTGGATAGATCATTCTGGCGGAACCCTGATTGAGTTGGGGGATGATCAGCTCAGCGGCATCATCAACATAGGTTTCAACTTCCCATATTTCTCCTGGAGGTACAGTGAAATCATCTGCCAGTCTACGGTGGCTCTTCTGTTCGTAACCAAATCCGAGCTCCGTCAAGCCGATTGTCTTCTGCACTTCGCTAACATCTTTCCCATCGCACCCTACAG
>DAOVJP010000259.1 GCA_030673205.1 Thermoplasmata archaeon | reverse complement strand
TTCATGTAGGCCTCGTTGTCGTACATGATATAGAAGGCGTTAGTCTGACGCTCCACCATTCCGCTGAGGGCCTGTATGCCTATGTCTGCGGTGCCGCCGTCCCCTGCAAAGCCCACAACGGTCACATCCTCCTTGCCCAAGGCGTCCAATGCGGCCCGCACTCCGCTCGCGGATGCTCCGGTGGCCTCGAATGCGTTGTACAGCTCCGGTATGTCTAGGGCCCGGTATGGGAATACGCCGGGCATGACCGCCCAACAGCACGCGGGTATGTTGATCACCGTGTTCGGTCCCAGGGCCTTCAGTACGTATCTCATGACCTGCGTGGCCCCGCATCCCAGGCAGCCCACGTGGCCAGAGAACATGTACTCTTCTTCGGGGATGGTCAGTTTAGCCATCTATTCCACCCCCTTGACGTCTATCCATTCTATCTCTCTGTCCAGGCCCTTCTCCTTGACGTTGAGTATGTCCATGTATATCCTCTCCAGGATCTCAGGGGTTATATCTCTCCCTCCCAATCCCATTATGTAGTTCTTGACAAGAGGGGTTGCATGGGCGTATATGGCCGCCTTTATCTCCGCGGCCTGCCCTCCTCCATATCCAAAGGTGTAGCTGCGGTCGCACACACCTATGGCCGGTACTCTCTTCGCCAGCCAGCGGAACTCTTCATACGGGAATGGGCGGAAGACCCGAAGGCGGGCCAATCCTACGTTGTGTCCTTCCTGTCTGAGCTTGTCCACCACGTCCTTGGCTGTGGATGCGACGCTCCCTGCTATGACCAGCACGGCATCAGCATCCTCGCACTTGTAGAAGTCCACCATATCGTATTCCCGTCCGAATGTTTCGGCGAAGTCCTTGTGCACCTTCTTGAGCTCGGCTCTTGAGTCGTCCATGGCCTTGGCGATCTTGTATCTGAAATCCATATACAGTTCGGGCATGACCAGGCTGCCGAATCCCATGGGCTTGCCCGGTTCCAGCCGGAATTCCGGGTCGTAGGGTGGGAGCCAATCGTCCACCAGCTTCTGGTCCGGGATGTCCACGGGTTCCATCGTGTGGCTGAGTATGAACGCGTCCTCCAGTACCATTCCGGGCAGCATGATATGCCGCTTCTCAGCGACCTTGTACAGCATCAGAATGGTGTCGAGTACCTCCTGGTTGTTGTCCGCGTATATCTGCATCCATCCCGTATCTCTCTGTGCCATTGCGTCATGGTGGTCGGCCCATACACTCCACGGGGGGCCGTTCGCGCGGTTCACATTGGACATGATCACAGGGAGCCTGGCTCCTGAGGCCCAGATAAGCAGTTCGTGCATCAGCATGAGGCCATGGCTGCTGGTAGCGGTATATGTCCTGGCCCCAGTGTTCGAGGCGGCTATGCAGGCGGCCATGGCGCTGTGTTCGCTCTCCACCTTCACGTATTGGGTGTCCATCTCACCGTTGGCCACGAAATCAGCTAGTTTCTCGACGATACTGGTCTGTGGGGTGATGGGGTATGCGGCCACGACCTGGGCCCTGGCTATCTTGGCTCCATAAGCAGAGGCGGCGTTCCCCGTGATTACCATTCTTGTCATCTTCACTCCTCCTTTTCCATGTGTATGGCGTCCTTGGGGCATTCATTGACACATATCCCACATCCCTTGCAGAAATCGTAGTTGATCTCCGGATATCCCTTGTCTATGGCGATGGCCACATCCGGGCAGAACTTCCAGCATATCCAACATTTGATACACTTTTCCATGTCTATAATAGGTCGGAAGGTTCTCCATGCGCCAGTCTTGTTGCCTGTGGAGGGCACGGTGGTAATGGGGGTCAAAGGCAGGTCTTCGTACGTCTTGTAATCAGGGATCCCGTTCCCTTTCTCAGCCATTCTATTCACCTCCCACTGCCGCATAGGCGTCCTTGGCTGCTCCTGCGTTCTCCTCTTTCTTTGCAGGGGCGTTCTCAAGGATGCTGTCGATAACGGACCCTATCTTCACCAAACCGGATGCCTTTGCGAAGGCGCCCAGGATGGCACTGTTCACTATGGGGGCATTGCGGCTCCCGAGGCGGTGTTCTATAGCGATCTGTGTGGCGTCCACCGCCACCATGTTGTCCACGCCCACCTCCCTTTTCAACTCGTCTAGGGGGCGGGAGGAGTTCACTACCACCAATCCTCCTTCCTTCAGACCTGCTGACACGTCCACCGACTTCAACAGGGATGGGTCCAACACTATCACGTAATCCGGCCGATATATCTGGGATTTTATCCGTATGGGCCGATCATCGATCCTTGTGAACGCCGTGACAGGCGCTCCTCTCCGTTCCACGCCGAAATAGGGGAAGGCCGAGACCTCCTTTCCTTCCCTAAAGGCGGCTTCCGCAAGGAGTTTTGAGGCTATGACGGCGCCCTGTCCTCCTCTACCATGAAACCTTATCTCTATCACACTCTCACCTCTTCTAGTGGTTATGCAGGGTAATCCTCCCCCTACCATATATGTTGCGTGTCACACTTCTGCATGAAAAAAATCGTACATAAACTAAAAATAGTCGTTGAGTGTTGGTACACCCATGCATCCACTGGTCCCTTTTGCAGTGGCCGTTATGGCGCTTGTGACCGTATTCCTCACCGAACCATCCTTCTACAGGAAGCTGAAAGGAGGGGATTTCGTTTCGCAGGACATGTACAAACAGGGGAAGGTGATGCTGCCAAACAAAGGGGGCCTGATGATCCTCTTCGGAGGCCTCGTATCCCTGATAATAATGATGTTGGTCTTCAGGATCGGCAACTTCCTGAGCGAAAGTAGCGTACTGCCAGGGGGACTGACATCCCTTGATGAGGCTCTTCTCTACACCATGCTGGTGTTCGCCTTCTACGGGGTTCTGGATGATTATATCAACGTTGGCAGGGTATCGAAGATACTCCTCCCTATCTTCTTCGCCTACCCCATCGTGACGGCGCTCGTTCTCCCCACCCCCCCCCCCCCCCCC
>DAOVJP010000366.1 GCA_030673205.1 Thermoplasmata archaeon | reverse complement strand
GTCCGTTGCTGCGTCTACTGCCTCCTGTATCGTCCTGTAGTCTCCATTGCCCGAAGGGTCCACAACTATCGTTTCTGTCGCATCCGCCTGGAGACTGATGCTCAAGGCAAGCACCGGCAGGACCAGGGCAAAAGTGGCTATCAGGGCCAGGGTCTTTCCGTGTCTTTTTCTGTCCGTCATCTTAACACCTCTTATGGTGAAAGAAAATCGGACACCGTCATATATATGGGCACCTCTGAAATAATCCCGGTTGATTATTGCAGGGTGATTATTGGCCACTGATAATTACCAAGATAGGAGAGAACAATGCTTATCCGGAGGTATTCGCCTCCGTAGGGAATAGCTCAGCATCCTCCCATCGATAGTGAGGTCCTCCCTTCATCTCCACGGCGGCGACCCACTTTCCTTCTTTGAACTCTATCTTGGCCACCTGCACCATGGCCTTGTAAAGGCTCACCCGCTTGCCCCTTCGGTTCAGGAATCTCTCGGTTATCGTGAGCAGCCCCGCACCCTCCATATCTCCCAGCCTCCGATAGCACATCGCGATAGGTATGCCCAGACTCGTGCTGATCTCTTGGGCGCAGGCAGCCTTGGTGGAGGTATATGCGAGAATCTTGGAGCAATATGAATCCGTCAAAAGGCGTATGTGGAACTGTTTCAGCTCTATCTTTCCCCATTGGGCTCCACCGTCCTGCATCTCTACACCGGCCCTATCCTGGCGTGCTTGCATCCTCTTCCCACTTTTGCACTCGACACATTGTCACACTTCTCAGTCTTTCTATTTAAGCATTGTTTCAAAAATATCGAAACACATGCCGACCAAACTCTCCTTTCTCCACGCTCCATGTGATCGCAGCCCCTCCGATCCATCTAATCCTCTCCCGCGACTGTCATCTTGGCGAGCGCCTCTTGCAGCTCCATTATGATCTTCTTCCTCTCCTCTTCGACCCTCTTCCGGATGCTGATGTCGCGAATTATGTGGGTGGAGAACATCTTTCCCCCTGCATTCCAGGCCATAAGAGATACTTCCACGGAGAATTCCGAACCGTCCTTCCTCATGAAGACCGATTCGAAAGCGTTCCTAGGCTTGTTCTCCGGAGACAGCAACTCGACCATCTGCCTCGCATGGGCTTCACGGCCTCTCAGGGGGACCAGGTTCGTGATCGGTTCTCCCAATGCCTCTTCCCGGGGACGACCGAACATCTTCTCAGCAGCGGGGTTCCAGTCGACCATAGTTCCCTGGCTGTCTGCAGATACGATGGCGTCCCTGGACGTGTTCACCACGGAGCGGAAGCGCTCCTCGCTCTCTCTCAGCCGCCCCTCGGACCTGTGTTTGTAGAGGGCCATCTCTATGTTGGTGTGCAGCTCCCGCTTCTCATACGGTTTGAGGATGTATCCGAACGGTTCCGTTATCTTCGCCCGTTCCAACGTCCCTTCGTCCGAGTGGGAGGTGAGATAGACCACGGGAATGTCGAGGGGCCGTATCGCCTCCGCAGCCTCAATGCCATCCATCTTTCCTTTCAGCCTTATGTCCATGAGAACCAGGGCAGGCTTCTTCTCCTCTGCGATCTTGATTGCTTCCTCCCCCATGGAAACGGGCCCTACGACCCCGTATCCGAGCTTCTTCAGGCAGGCCTTTATGTCTGCGGCGATGATGCTCTCATCCTCGACCACGAGAATATCTTTTTCTCTCATCTTATCTACCTCCGAACTTGATCTTGAACATCGTTCCTTTCCCTCCCTCCATTTCCAGGCTTCCATTGAGCTGCTCCTGTGTCAGTATGTCGACCAGGCGGAGACCTAGGGTTTCCGTGCCGTCAATACCCACACCTTCGGGCAGGCCGACCCCGTCATCACGCACTTCCAGTTCGGCCCCTCCATCGCCGGTGGAAAGGAGGCATATGCTTATCTCGCCCTTTCTTCTGTCCGGAAAGGCGTGTTTGAGGGAGTTGGAAACAAGCTCGTTGATGATCAAGCCACAGGGAATGGCCTCGTCCATCCCGATGCAAACCTCCTCCACATCTATCTTCAG
>DAOVJP010000449.1 GCA_030673205.1 Thermoplasmata archaeon | reverse complement strand
GGGGGGGGGGGGGGGGTGGGGGGGGAGAGCAGGCGGAGCCCCGGGCGGGGGGGGGCTTCGGGGGGGGGGGGGGGGCGGCAAACCCTTTTAACCTGTGGTGAACTTCTCCGCCCATGCGTATAGGCATGTTCACCAAGACCTATATTCCCACCCCGGATGGAGTGGCATACTATGTCTACGAGGCCAAACGGGCCTTGGATAGGGAACACGAGGTGTATATTTTCACGAATGCGCTGAGCCACAGAGGGAAGGTAAGAAGGCACGGGGACATAATCCGATTCCCCAGCATCCCCTTCCCACCCTATCCGATCTACAGGATAGCGCTGTTTCCGTTCAAGAAGGCCGTGAAAATAGTGAAAGAGTTGGACCTGGATATACTGCACGCCCACACACCGTTCATGTTCGGCGCCATGGCATTCTTCGCCAAAAGGGACACCGGGAAGCCGCTGGTATCCACTTTCCATACGGATTTTCTTAACATGCGTGGTACTCTTAAGGGGCGTTTGGTCAATCACATGTTCATAGATGTAGGATGGGCGTTCAGCTGTGCCATGTACCGCAGGGGGGATGCGATCATCGCCCCCACCATGCTGATGAAGAAGGAGTTGGAGAAGAACGATGTCCATGTGCCCGTTCATGTGGTCTGGGACGGCATAGACCACAGACATTATTCTAAACCACCCACGATGGACGTGAGGAAGAGGTTCAAAGTTCCCCGGGATTCCCCCATTGTGCTCTTCCTCAGCCGGCTCACGAGGGACAAGGGAGTATACACGCTCCTGGACACCGCCAAGGGCGTTCACAAAAAGACCGGGGCGGTTTTCATCGTGGCGGGCACAGGCCCGGAACAAGAGAGCCTGGCCGCAAAAGCAAAGAAGGAGAAGGCGGAAGGCTATTTCAGAGTGGTGGGGCACGTCTCCGAAGTGGAGAAGAAGGCATTATATCATGCCGCGGATGTGTTCGTCCTCCCATCCCGTGCTGAGACCTTTGGCATGGTGCTCTTGGAGGCCATGGCATCCCACACGCCGGTCATAGGAGCCGCCTCCGGGGGCATAATAGAGGTCATACAGGATGGGCAGAACGGACTGTTGTTCCCATGGGGAAACTCGGATGAGCTGGAACAGCGACTGCTCATGCTTCTAGATGATGGGAACACCAGGAAGAGGTTGGTCGAAGGGGGTTATCGCCTTGTCACAGGAGCGGCGAGCATAGAGGCCAGTGTTAAGAAGACGCTGGAGATATATGAGGGCTTGCTCAGACGCTGATGTTCAGACATCGTCCTTCCATATCTTGGGGGCGGGGATAATGCGTTCTAGCAACGCGATTATGCGGTCCAGCCTCTTGGTTATAGGGGGATATTCCGCGCCTATGAATGCCAAGGTACCCAGCAGGATCCCTGCGG
>DAOVJP010000028.1 GCA_030673205.1 Thermoplasmata archaeon | reverse complement strand
TTCTTCCGGTCCTTTTCACCCTCTTTGGCCCCAGCCCTATGACCATATATGGACCTCGTAGGGGATAAGCTTTTTGATGGACCACCGCCCTCCCCTCTACATGGACATAGCCATAACCGGTACGCCTGGCACGGGCAAGACCGCCCTGGGAGAAGAGTTGAGTAGAAGAGGGCACACGGTGCTGTCCGTCAGGGATCTGGCGCTTGAACACGAATGCGCCCTGGCCGACGGGGAGGAGCTGGAGGTGGACGTATCCTCCCTAGCCGCCAAACTTCACGGCCATACAATAGGACTAAGAGAGCCTGTGTTCATAGAGGGCCATCTCTCCCATCTTTTGCCGGCGGACATGGTGATCGTTCTCCGCCTCTCCCCTTCGATACTAAAAGAACGGCTCGGACCCAGGGGGTATGGGGAGGAGAAGCTCCACGAGAACTTGGAGGCGGAGGGTGTTGGCGTATGCCTGTCGGAGGCCGTGGAGACCGGCCTGCCCGTGGCCGAGATAGACGTGGACAGCATGAGCAAGGATGCGCTGGCCACCCTCGTGTTGGAACTGGTGAACCGGTGCAGGGGCAGCGAGGCATTGGACCCCTATGTGCCAGGGAGCGTGGACTGGCTGGAGGAGGTTTCCGGATGGTACTAGAGATGATAGAAGAGGTGTCTGAATGACAGCGGAATGGTGGAAGTTGGAGGAGGGAAAAGAACGGGAGGAGGCCCGGAAGGAGAGCAACCGCACCAACAGGCATCTGCTCCGGAGGAAACTGTTCCTGTTCGACCAGGACGGCACCCTGTATCTCGATTTCAAACCCTTACCCCAGTCCAGGGAGTTCCTGGCGGCGCTGAAGGAGCGCCATGTTCAAACCATTTTCATAACCAACAACTCGTCCAGAAGCGCCTCGGTGTACCAGGAGCGGTTGAGGGATGTGCTGGATGTGGAGGCAAGCCAGCGGGAGATATACACCAGCACCAAGGCCACCATAGGCTGGCTGCGTTCGGAGGGCATGACCAGAGCATATCTGGTGGGCACACCCGGTTTCATGGAGGAGATGGAGGATGCGGGCATAGAGCACACGGCGGAGGAGCCGCAGATAATAGTTCTAGCCTTCGACACCACTCTCACCTACAAGAAGCTGGAGGAGATGTGTTATCTGATCCAGAAGGGTGTTGGCTATGTGGCCACCCACCCTGACAAGGTCTGCCCCACGTTGGACGGGTACATCCCGGACATAGGCGCGTTCATAGAACTTGTGAGAACAGCAACCGGTGCGGGGCCGCAGCGCATACTGGGCAAGCCCAATCCAGATATGGTGCGCTTCCTGCTGGAGGAGTTCGACGCGAAGAAGGAGGATGCCATCATCTTCGGCGATCGTTTGTACACGGACATCCGCATGGGCGTTGACAGCGGCATAGCCACGGTGTTGATGCTCACGGGGGAGTCGCGCATAGAGGATATCGAGAAGTATGGGGTGGCGCCGGACTTGGTGTTCAAAGACCTGGGCGAGGCGCTGGAACTGTTGTAGCACTGGGAGGTAGGGTGCAATTCACGAGGAACCCCACGAACCATCCAGAAATAGTTTATATAGGTGGCTATTAGTACTTGACACTTCGTACATATTCTGTCAATTTGTAATAGACACCTTTAAAAGGATAGGCTAAGAGATAACAACGAGCCAAACCGCTTGTGTGCCCTAGCATTCTGAGATGTGTTTCTTGCCCTTCCAGAGATAATCTACGCCGGATACGATCGTAAGGATCACGGCCAGCAGCGCGATCCACCAATAGACCTGCTGGCCCAGGAAGACGAGGTCGGGCCATTCGAGCAGGGCGAGGATGACGGCTATCATCTGGCTCTGGGTCTTGAACTTGCCCATCTTGCTGGCGGCGATGACCACCCTCTGGTTCGCGGCCAGTATGCGAAGGCCGGACACGGCGAACTCGCGGCCTATGATGATTATGACCATCCAGTCGGGAATACGGCCCACGCCGACGAGATAGATGAAGGCGGAGAGGACGAGCATCTTGTCCGCCAGGGGATCGATGAACTTGCCGAAATCTGTTATGAGATTGCGGGAGCGGGCTATGTGGCCGTCGAGGATGTCCGTGACCGCGCCCAATATGAACACCAGAGTGGCCAGCTCTACGGCATACTGTATGTTGGAATAGAGGAGGAGGAGGAAAACAGGGATAAGGAATATCCTCAGCATACTGAGCTTGTTGGGCAGGTTCATGTAAGGGGGAAGCGGAGGAGGGAATAAAAGGGTTTGGGGGCGTGTATAAGGGTATGTTAAGCGGCATGTTCGGAGGGCTATAGTTAAGTATCCGGAACCCCATCTTATCTCTAGAGGGCTCATGCAGGGAAAAGGACGTGCCCATTCCGCCAGGCTGCTAGCCTGTCTGTTCGTGACCTTTTCGGTCCTTCTATCCTCGGGCAACGCGTATGCTGCTATATACGCGGACCACACTATGGAAGAGGATATGAAAGAGGTTCGGTTCTCGGACCTCCCCACCAACCTCACCTTCAACGGCACCATCACTGTGGAAGGAGACCCAATGGACGCTTATACGACCGTGAACTTCTCTTATAGTGTATGCGACAGCTGGGGTAGCTCTAGCATCTCCGCCCATATAGAGCCAAGCTACATTGAGCTCACGCTCCCGACACAGGGCTCTGTCAGCGGGGATTACGTTATCCATGTTGAAATACTGGAGAACGCCATGCCGAGCCACGAAATGCCAGAGAACGCCACGATGTGGTACGCTGGCTCCACCTTTACCATATCCGGGACATGGACCACCCCTACGGGACGCATGGGCACTATACCCTGCACCGAGCACATGCTTTCCATCACCATACTGATGGAAGGCAACAACACCGAGGACGAAAGTGGACAATCCACTCAACAGGAGGAAGATGGTTTTCCGTGGCTATACCTGGCTGTTGGCGGGATCATCAGCACCGGGGCTGTGGGCGCGGCGGCCTATGTGATGAAGAAACGGGAATAGGCCCAATTTTTATACCCCTTATCCCATTCTCTATGGAAGCATGCCATGCATGCAATACAGGAGAGATCCATGACCTGGAACTACGAAGAGGCTTTGTCCTATCTCGACGCGAAGGACGTGTTCCGCACCCGGCTTGGATTGGACCGGATGAGAAAGATATTGACCAACATGAAGATGGAAGAGCCGAAGGTCACGGCGCATATCGCCGGCACTAATGGAAAAGGCTCGGTGGCCGCCTTCCTGACATCCATACTGGATGCTGGCGGCTACAGCACCGGGCTCTACACCTCGCCACATCTCATGGACATACGGGAGCGTTTCGTCACCGGCACCGGATACATCCCCGAGGAGGCGTTCACTTTGGGCATGGACCGCGTGAAGGCCGCGGAGGGGGCTGTGGGCGAGGAGGCCATGTATTTCGAGGCCCTCACCGCCCTCTTCTTCTGGTGGGCCCGCGCAGAGGGATTGGACCATACCATCGTCGAGACGGGGTTGGGAGGAAGACTGGACGCCACCAACGTCGCCCTCCCGCGAATATCCATCATCACCCCCATAGCAATAGACCACACCCAACATCTCGGCTCTACGTTGGAGGAGATAGCGGCGGAAAAGGCTGCCATTATCAAGGAAGGGAGACCGGTTATCATGGAGCCCCAGGACCACAGGGCCGGGAAGGTGGTCGAGACCCGCTGCGAAGAGACCCTATCCCCCCTCATCCGTGCGGACAGGTATGTGGATATGCGCCTGGTCAGCGCAGTGGAAAAAAGGGGGAACAGGTGGGGCCAGTTGGTGGAGGTCGTGACCACGTTGGGCGACTATGGCGAGGTCTTCATTCCTCTCTTAGGCTATCATCAGAGGCTCAACGCCGTCACCGCCATACGGTCAGCGGAGGTGCTGCGGAGGCAGGGGGTGCGGCTCAGCGACCAGCAGATACGCTATGGCATACAGGAGACATGCTGGCCTGCTCGGATAGAGTTTTTGGAGAAGCCCATGCCCATGGTGCTGGATGTGAGCCACAATCCCCACGGAGCCAGGGTGTTGGCCAATGAACTGATGCGATTGATGACATACCTGGAGATGGACAGCGTCGTGGTGGTGCTGGGCATGATGAATGACAAGGATGTGGACGGGGTGTTGGCGGAGATGACACGTCTGAGGGGCACCATGATATGCACCCAGCCCGAGTGCGAGAGAAGCATGGGCTCGGAGGAGCTGACATCCAGAGCGAAACACGTTGGGGGCACTGGCCTACCCGTATTGGACATTCCAGATGTGGGTGAGGCCGTGGAAAAGGCCATGGCCTACGGCGATCTGGTGTGCATAACCGGCTCTTTCTACACGGTGTCGGAGGCAATGGGATATCTGGGTTTCAAGCCCGCAGTTCTCCGAGCGTGGTGATCCTCTCGGCCAGGGCGTTGTGTTTGTGTATGCTCTCCTGGCTCTCGCTCTTCACGACTATCTTGACATCCTCCGGCAACCCAATGTATTCCTCCAATATGGAGGACAGGATGGCTCTCACTATATCCTCCACGAAACGGGGTTTCTTGTGGGCGTCGTAGACTATCTTTGCCTCATCGTTCCTTTTGAGTATCTCGTATGTGGGGCTGCTCATCCCCCCCTCCACTATCCTTATGAGATCGTCCGCCTCCACGGTCGTGCCCGACGGGACCTCCATCAACAGGGTGGTGATGTTCCTCTGGTTGTGTGTGGGACAGGGCATCTCGTCTATGGCCGCCTCGTGCCTGGGATAGTCCTTCTTCAGCTCGTAGCGGATGTTCTCCATGGCGCACGGACAGGCGTTCATACCCACCACCTCCACCCCCACCATCTTCATCCTCTCGCCGTTCCTGTTCGCCCTCCCTTTTGCTAATAGAATGTAGGGTTCGAGGGTGGAATGCCCAGACGGGTTCTTCTTCTCCATAAAATATGTGGCGCGGAGCCAGGCATCGGCGGTGGTGGCATATTCATGCTTTTGCAACAGCCTTTCCGCAATATCCTCCGCCAGCCATTCGAGGCTCGACACAGGCTTCCGAACGCTGTCATCCACGACCTCGTTTATGATCTCGGCGTTCCTGGACATGTGGCTGCCCCGGTGGGTGCTGGGAAGGTCCACGAACACATCTATGGTCGTGGTAAGGTCCACCTCTCTCTCGTTCCTCTTGACCCGGATGGGCTTCTGGACACCGGTAATGCCTACCCTGCTTATCCTGAAACCCTCGTCCAATATCATAGCCTGGACATCGGTGGTGGAGTTCATGGCCCGGATTGAATGCAGGGGGTCTTAAACATATCCCATGTACTCAATGAGTTGTGCTGTGCCTAAGCTTGCATAGTGTCCCAGTCGAACAGACACAGATCATCCGTACCAGTATCCGCCCTCTATAGACCAGGCTAGGCCTTGGTCGATGTACCTATATATGTTCGCAATGCCCAGTGGACCGGGACTGGTTTCCTTGTCTCCGCCGAATTCCTGGCCCTCTATCTCAACGGTCCAGGAGGTGCCGAAAACGACCTCTTTGCTCTCGTTGAGCCCGAACTCAAAGGTATAGGTGCCCGCGGTGGTGGATATGATCTGGCTTAGATAGCTGCTACCACCATCGGAAACCGTTACCTTGGCCGTGTCAGGATCGCTCCCCTCATCGGTCTCGGCATGCGCCGCATCGCTGTCATTGATGGTAACGGTAAAGAACACCTTGTACGGGATGTGTCCCAAATTGTAACTCTCGATATGCTCCTTCTCCTCCCACTCATCGACCGAGTCCGGTGAGGCGATCCAACCGTTGCAGTATCCAAGGTCGCCATATCCCGGACCCGAGGGCTCCGCAGGCTCGTCATCCACGGGCTCATCATCGTACCAGTATCCGCCCTCTATAGCCCATGCCAGACCCTGATCTACGTAGACGAATGGTACGGGGCGTGCTTCTGCGGGGGCTGGCACATTGTACGCTCCCTTCCCTCCGCCAAATTCCATACCCTTTATCTCAATGGTCCACTGAGTCCCGAGATCGGCCCCTTCGCTCCTGTTGACACCAAACTCGAAGGTGTAGGTGCCCGTGGTGGTGTATATGTTTTGGCTCTGGGTGATGTTGGCGCCGTCGGAAACCGTTACTTTGGCCGAATCAGGATCGCTCCCCTCATCGGTCTCGGCATGCGCCGCATCGCTGTCATTGATGGTAACGGTAAAGAACACTATGCATGGGCGGTGTGCGAGGGTGTAAACCTCAGTATGTTCACACTCCCCCTCCTCGACCGCGTCCGGTGAGGAGATCCAACCACTGCGGTAGCCTAGGTCAACATATTCCAGCTCATCGGGCCCTTCATCTCCTGGTTCGCCGGGCTCCGCAGATGTGTTATCATCCGCTGGCTCGTCATCGTCCACAGGCTCCTCGTCATCGTCTCCTTCATCCCCGGTACCATCATCCACAGGCTCATCCCCTGGATCGCCATCGTCCGGGGTCCCATCATCCACGTCATCCCCAGTCCCATCATCCTCAGTACCATCATCCCCGGTACCATCATCCTCAGTACCATCATCCCCGGTACCATCATCCACGTCATCCCCAGTCCCATCGTCCACGGTGTCACCAGTTCCGGGTTCAGGTTCATCGTCTGAGGGAGGGTAGACCAAGCCAGCTATGACGAACACGGCCACGATAATTATCACAATAAGAGCGGATAATTTCTTCATGCATAGTATATACATAATGTGATACTTAGAGTTTATTAAGAGGCATACGGGATCTCATTGCTCTATGGCCTATTGGAGGCAAAACCCTTTTCTCCCCCTTGTGAATGTAGCCCTATGCTCCTGTCCGATATATTAATGGCCGCATTCGCAGGTTTCTGGTTCTTCCTGGCCGCCTATGCCGCCAACCCCTGCGCCGTTCTCTTCGGTGGAGGCAGGCCCATGGACGGAGGTCGGACCCACAAGGACGGGAGGCGGCTCCTGGGGGATGGGAAGACGTGGAAGGGGACTGTGGGAGGCACGATCTGCGGCATCGTGTTGGGGCTCTTGGCGGCAGGAGCGGCGGATCTGGCAGGAGTGGTGGAGCTTTCGTACGGCACCCTTCTCCAGGTCTTGTGGGCATGTTTCCTCCTCGCCTTCGGCTCTATGTGCGGAGATATAACGGGCAGCTATGTGAAACGACGGCTGGGCCGGAAGAGGGGAGCGAGGACACCGATACTAGACCAATATGATTTCTTCATAGGAAGCATACTTTTCTTACTAGTAGGGTACTCTTCGTGGTTCACAGAACGCTATTGGGATGGCCCAGGCAAGATCGGTCTGCTCACGATACTCATCCTCACGCCCATCCTCCACCGCGTCGTGAACATCATAGGACACAAGATGGGAAAGAAGGACGTGCCGTGGTGATGCTCATCTCCAACCTATACCTTCTTGAGCCGAAAAACACACTGTGGGTCGCCCTTGGCCACGCACTCCAACTCCTCTCCCCTGTAAGGCGTGTTGTCCAGTGCTGAGAATACCCCTGTGAAATATCCCAGGAAATAGTAATCCACCGGCATCGGCGTTCGCTCTCCCTTATCTCTGTATATCTGGCCTATGGGAAAACCTTTTTCACTGATGATCTCCACCGAGTCCGCACCCTCTTCGATCCTCACCTTCCCCCATCCCGTTGCACGGGCGTCGGCACAGGCCAGACGCAATATTCCCTCCCGTGGCATATCGACCTGAGCCTTCTCCTCCCTCAGAAAGGCCACGAACCCCCCGCCATGGGGTCGGGTGATCCTCTCCATTATGGCCCCGGCGGAATATCCCATGAGATTCACCATCTCCTTGTGCATGTTATACAACAACTCCGACCTGGCCCAGAATATGGGTACCTTCTTGTAACGAAGCATTCCGCTCTCGTGGTCCACCCATATCTCCTTTCGGTATGACTCGAAAAATCTTTCAGCCATCTCGTCGGGGATCTCTATCGTCAATCCCATATCGACAATAATGGCGAAGGAACTATTTGCACTTTCCGCCTTGCCGTCCATCCGTCCATCCACAGAAAAAACGCAGAACGGATGGGGAAACTTAGATTAAGGCTCACCCTAATCGGGGTACAGGTGTAGATAATGCTCAAGGACCAGTTGGTCGAATGCGGAGCCGTGAGGTTCGGGGATTTCACCCTCACTTCGGGAAAGAAAAGCAGATACTATGTGGACATAAAATATGCGAGCACGAACCCAAAGATATTGAGGGAGATAGCCCGGCTCATGGCCGAGCGGATGGCAGGGGAAGAACTCATAGCAGGGGTAGAGCTGGGAGCGGTCCCTCTGGCCGCCGCGGTGGCCCTGGAGACCGGGGTCCCGTTCCTCATCGTGAGAAAAGGAATGAGGGAGCACGGCACCGGAAAGCGCCTGGAAGGCCAGTACGCTCCGGGCCAGAGGGTGTTCATGGTGGAGGATGTGATCACCACCGCCGGATCCTCCATAGACGGCGTCAGAGCACTGCGCGAAGGGGGATTGGTGGTAGAGCGAGTGATGACCGTAGTGGACAGACAGGAGGGGGGCGCCGGAGCACTCGAGGCAGAGAACATCAAACTGGAGAGCCTGGTCACCGCCGAAGAGCTGCTTGAGATGTAGAGGGAGAAGGAATAGGGCAGGGAAGAGGCACGAATGATGAACCTGAACCGACCAGAGATGGAACAAGAGGGATGAACATGCCTACGAGAGAAGAACTGTTATCGAAGACCGTGGAGCAACTGGACATCTCCCCTGACATGACCGTGGCCCAACTTGTGGAGGCAATGGGAGGGATGTCCATACAGGCTAGGAACCTCGGCTCATGCGCAAGGATATACGAGAAGATGCTTACCGACCCCACCCGGCCCACCATCATACTGGCCATGGCCGGTCCGCTCATAGCCGCAGGGCTTAGGCGGGTACTGCGAGACCTGGTGGCCAACGACCTGGTGGACGTCATCGTTTCCACCGGCGCCATACTGTACCAGGACTTCTATCAAGCAAGAGGATACCAGCATTACATAGGCCACCCGGACATGGACGATGTGCTCCTCCGCGATCACATGGTGGACAGAATATACGACACGTTGGTGGACGAGGAGAAGTTCGACGAGACGGACAGCTTCATCAGCGATCTGGCCTTGAAACTTGAACCCCGAGCCTATTCCAGCCGCGAGTTCTTGGACCATATGGGGAGCGTTGTGGAAGACGAACAGAGCATAATGCACACCGCCCACAAACTGGGAGTACCGATGTTCTCCCCCGCGTTGAACGATTCCAGCATAGGCATAGGCCTCACCAAGACCTACCATCTCCAGCAGGGGAAAGAGCACATGACCATCGATCCAATACGCGACAACTACGAGCTCACCCAGATACTCGTAGGATCGAAAAGGACCGGCGCCATATACATAGGCGGGGGGACGCCGAAGAACTATGTGAATGACGCGGTGGTCATGGCCAACTACGCCCTTGGACAGAAGGAAGAGGGCCACGAATACGCCATCCAGATCACCACCGCCACCCCCATGGACGGCGGCCTCTCAGGCTCCACGCTGAGCGAGGCACAGAGCTGGGGCAAGATATACAAGGATGCAAAGAGATCCACGGCCTACGTGGAGGCCAGCATAGGACTGCCTCTGGTGGCGGGATACGTCTTGCAGAAAAAGCTGTATGAAGGGAGGAAAAGGCTGAAGTTCACATGGGAAGAGGACGTGCTGGCGGGCATAGAAGCGGTCTGAGGCTCAAGAGAACCAGAACGCCTCCAGCATATCGTTCACCAACATGGCCAGCATCAGGCACAATACGGGCCATGGATTCTTTCTAAGACGTTCCCAACACGCCCCTATGCCGCCATCCCGGACGGAGCAGCGCTCCTTATAGGCCATGGATGCCGCCAAGAACACCGTCCCGTACCCTATCATATACTGTGGAAGGCGCAGGGCTTCGGAGCCCGCGGAGAAAAGGCCGAAGCGAATGTCGGTGGCACGATAGAAGCCAAACTCGAAGCCCTCGCCCAGGAGCACCGCGATGCCGGGA
>DAOVJP010000318.1 GCA_030673205.1 Thermoplasmata archaeon | reverse complement strand
AGAGTTCATAAAGAACATAGTGAAAGGATATATCAATAGACAGGGCTTCGACCTGATAGGCATAGACTCCCTCAATGCCCTATACGCCGTGAGCAACATGCCCAACCCCAGAAAGGAGATATTCCACTTCTTCGAGATGATACGGGATATAGGGACAACATGTTTCATGATCTCCGAGACCTACGATGAGAAGAAACTAGCCTTTTACGGGGTGGAAGAATTCTTGTCCGACGGCATCATCCAGCTCACCATGGAGAGGACCGGACGCTCCATATCTCGTTACATCCGCGTGGTCAAGATGAGGGAAGTGGACCATGCCACAGACTATTTCCCTCTCATCGTGGAAGATGGAAGAATGCATATCGTGACACGGTAGGAGCCGAGGTTCCTCTAGCCGAAAAGTGGTTATTCTCAACGGGTAATGACCCTGCCATAGGATACTTATGAACGAAGAGAACAAATACCCGAAAGAATGCATGGACCTTCATGTCCATTCCTCATACTCCTCCGACGGAACCGCATCACCCAAGGACATATTGAAGAGGGCAAAGGCCATTGGTCTAGGGGGTGTGGCCATAACAGACCACAATGAGATACGGGGAGGGGTCGAAGCTCTCAAGCTCGATACGAAAGGATTGGTGATCGTTCCTGGAATAGAGGTGACTAGCGCGAGCGGAGGTCACATACTAGCCCTCGGAATAACCGAGGCTGTGAACAAGGGCCTCTCTACAGCGGAGACCGTGGAGAATATAGAGGCGCTTGGGGGGATCGCCATAGCCCCCCATCCATATCGATTCTGGTCCGGCCTCGGCGAAAAGGATACACGAAACGCTGGCTTCCACACCGTAGAAGTGGTCAACGCCCGCTCCAAAAAACAGCATAACGACAAGGCTAGAGCCCTGGCTAAAGATATGGGGGCCGGGATGACAGGAGGAAGCGACGCACACTATCTGGACCACATAGGCCTAGGCAGAACATGTTTTCCAACACAACCCTCCAATATCGATGAGGCACTGCAGATGATATCGAAAAAAGAGACAGATGGTCTAGGGGACAACCGGAAGGCAGATGGGACCATCCGCTATGTGTACAAGAGCGTCACACTGTGGATGGGGCGGGGCATGAAACGGATATGATCTGATACGATAACGTGGACATTCTTGGGGACACACTACGACCAGAACAATACACAGATATGGTCCGATCCCGCAGGCATGTTCGATGCTGTCAGAACAACGTCCGATAAGACTATATCTCGGCCTCAGAGGGGGCTTTGGCCTTCCGGCTCTTCTTCCGCTTCAGTCCTCCGAACAGCTTCGAGAGGATCAGTACTACGAACCGCGGTATGAACATAACGAGCCAGAGTACGCCAGATATCAGCTTGACTATCAATGCCACTATCTTCTTCTTTCCCACGCCATATTTCTGGTACAGCCATAAGCCTTCCGGCGGCTTCTTCAAAGCCAGTAAAGGAAGCGGTCCCTCAGAAGGAGTCTCGGTCATGGTGGGAGCTGGCGCAGTTCCCTTCTTCCTTCCGAACTTACCTGTCAACTTCCCCATCTTTCCCTTGGGTTGCCCTTCTGCCGAGGTTTGAACGGACACATACTCCCCTGTAGGCATATCTGAGGTGGGTGTGCGGTCCAAGTTCTCCAGGTCCACCTTTGGTCTGAACATCTCCTCCGGGATGTCGGGTTCATCGCCGTACTTCTCCTTCCATCTCTTCTTTATCTCCTCTCCACGAGACTCAAAAAGAGAATCCAGTTGTCTCTCGACCTTGACAATGGAGACCGTGCTCCTCCTAGACCACTCTATACCCATCTCCCCTGCGGCTGCTGGCTGGACGGTCACCTCCACGTTCTCGGGAGGAATATATTCCATCCCTGCCTTCTTAGCCATCTTCTGGGCTTTCTTCTCTTTCTTATGATCTTTCTTCCGAGCTTTGGCAGAGTGCTTCTTCTCCTTCTTCTCCGCTTTCTTCAGCGATTTCTGCGCCTTCACCTCGTGCTTCAGCTCGTCGAGAGTCTTATCCATGCTTACTCCGTCCATATATTCAACCCGTAGATATCCGCTTGGGAGCAAAGGAAAATAGCAGAACCCCTATTAATGTTTTGGCACGCCGTGATCTTTGTGTTCCATGTGGAACCCATAGACATGCTTAAATAGCATTGTTAGCAATTTGACTAGGCCACTATGACAAAGGTCTGGAGCCAGGAAAGGGAAGAAGCTGAACAGTACGTTCAGATGATGCAAAAGACAGTGAAACATGATATCATACCATTGGCCCAGAGGATCGCTAGGGACATTGGAAGTCTAAACGAGGGGAGAGAGATGGCAGACATCGCCTCTGGGCCTGGTCTTCTCTCCATTCAACTTTCGAAACTGTTGCCAAGAACATCGTTGACCTGCGT
>DAOVJP010000052.1 GCA_030673205.1 Thermoplasmata archaeon | reverse complement strand
TACAGCCGGATGTTACCCCGATGGAGGGTGACACACCCGCCCAGGATGTCCCTGACTCCGCCAGTGGCCCGGAGGATCAGGCACTATAGCACAGCCTTGTTCCAGGCCCGCGCCCCTCTCTCGCCATGTTCAACGATGTCCTCTGTGAGTGTCCCCAAGAGCACTCCGGCAGCGAAATGTTAATCTACATGTCATCACTACATGCGTCCGGAGTTGAGAACATGGCCACGGTAAAGGTTGTCCGTTTCAAGCCCGATCTCTGCAAGGGCTGCCGAGAGTGCGAGAAAGCTTGCTCAAAGGTACATTTCAAAACAGACGCTGGCGGGAGCCAGTCCGCTATCCGCATAACAGAGAAGGATGGGCGATACACCATGCTCGTGTGCGACCATCGCGGGTTGTGTATAGACATGTGTCCAGTGGGCGCACTGACCCGGGCGGCGAATGGCGTGGTCCGTCTCGATCGCAAGAAGTGCATAGGCTGCCAGAGCTGCGTAGGGTTCTGCCCCATAAACGCAATGTGCAAATGGGAGGGGGAGATAGAACCCTTCAAATGCATATCCTGTGGGGCATGTATCCGCGCATGTCCGGAGGAAGCGCTCTACTTCGAGGAAAAAGAGGTGGAAAGCATCAAAGAAGTGGTATACTCCAAACAGGGGGTGTGAGATATGGTAGAAGGACAGATACCAGTAGAGGAATATGAGACAGGGAACACGAAACACCAGTGGGACACGGCCAAACTGAGGAGCGCACACAAGGTACTCGCTTCCCACGCCTATGAGAAGAGGTCGGTGGAGAAGGGCTTTGCCGGTCGCACGCTGTATATCAACCTCTCCACCCTTGAGATAAAGGAGAAGGAGGTCACCAGGGACATGAAGAAGAAGTTCACTGGAGGCCGTGGCTTTGGCCTCAAATTGTTGTGGGACAGCATCAGACCGGACACCCGTTGGGACAGCGACGAGAACATACTTTGCCTCACCAATGGGGTCATGTGTGGCACCACCCAATATCCTGGAATGGGCAAATCGTTGTGCCTCACCATCTCCCCTTCCACGAACATAATATGCGACAGCAACGTGGGCGGTTTCTTCGGCCCGTATCTCAAGTTCGCCGGTTTCGATGCCGTGGAGATACAGGGCAAGGCCACTGAGGATGTATTCATAGTCATAGACGGTGCGGAGGGAAAGGTAACCATAGAGACCGCGCCTCTGGAAGAGACCAACAGCCACCTGTTGGCCGAACAGATCACCTACGCCTATGCGAAGGAGGACACCGAGGCCGGAAAACAGCTCGTATCCGCCATGTCCGCCGGCAAAGGGGCGGAACACAGCTATTGGGGGTGTCTGAACTCGTCCTTCTACGACCTGCGAAGAAAGGTGGCCAGACTCAAACAGGCTGGCCGGGGTGGATTGGGCACGGTGTTGAGGGACAAGAAGGTGAAGGCCGTTGTGGCCATCTCCCCCAAGTTCACAGGGACCCAGAACAATCCTGAGGATCAGGAGGCAATAACCCAGATAGGGATCGAATATCATCGAGAGGTGCGGGACCTGGACCGGTACCAGTGCAACATGAGGACCGTGGGCACCAGCCATCTGGTCGAAATAATGGACGCCTACGACCTTCTGCCCTGCGAGAACTATCGTTTCGGCAGCTTCCCCAAAGCCCCCCGGATATATTCACATCACTTCTATGAACTGTTCACAAAGGTCATCCCTGATGGATGCTGGCATGGATGCACCATGGCCTGCGCGAAAACGGTGGATGGCTTCGAGATCATGACCGGCCCCTACAAAGGCCAGAAGGTCACGGTGGACGGTCCGGAATACGAGACCATAGGCTGCGGCTCCAACATGAGCATGTGGGACCCGTTATGGATACTGGAGTTCAACTTCTACTGTGACACATATGGCCTAGACACCATATCTACTGGAACAGCCATAGCCTTCTACATGGAGATGTATGAATACGGGATACTGAACAAGGAGCGGTGTGGCGGCATGGAGCTTTGTTTCGGCAACAACGAGGCCGTGCTGGAACTCATGCACAAGATAGCGATGGGAGAGCAGAACGAGTTCGTGCAAGTAGCAGCCAAAGGAGCGCGCAGGGTCAAGGACTGGCTCAAGACGAAGGGGTGGGGAGATGCCCAGCTCATAGAGGACTGCGGAATGGAATCCAAGGGCCTCGAATATTCGGAGTACGTCACGAAGGAAAGTTTGGCCATGCAGGGCGGCTACGGACTGACGCTCAAAGGACCGCAGCACGACGAGGCATGGCTCATATTCATGGACATGGTGAACAACCAGATACCGACCTTCCCTGACAAGGCCGAGGCACTACACTATTTCCCCATGTGGAGAACATGGTTCGGCCTCAATGGATTGTGCAAGCTCCCATGGAACGACGTGGAACCTTCGGACAACGCTGAACAACACCACCCAGAACGTGTGCCGAAGCACGTCCAGAACTATGTGGATATACAGAACGCGATCACCGGATGGGGTGTGGACGCCGATGAGCTCATCCTCCAGAGCGAGAGATGCTACAACTGGCAGCGGGCCATGAACGTATGGCTCGGCCGTGGGCGCCGTAAGGATGATTGGATACCTTATCGGTCCATGGGGCCTGTGACGGAGCTGGAATATCTCTCACGCCAGGAGCGGTATGACAAACAATTGGTGGAGGAACTCGGACATGCCGAGGACAAGGTGAAGGGCATGGACACCAAGGACAAGGTCAAGATCATATATGACCACCGCCAGGCACAGTACCAGAAACTGGCGGACGCCGTATACTACCGCCGCGGATGGACACCGAACGGCGTCCCGACACCACAGAAGATGAAGTCCCTTGGTTTCGAGGACGAGAAAGAGATGTTGAAGATGATCCAACAAAAGATAGATGAGGATGGGGTCGCGGGTTTGAACAAATGGTGCGGGAAGTATGGGGATGGAGAGAAAACGCCGAGCGACGACCCCAAATACTGGGAGAAGTGGTAGTCCACCCCTGTTATCAGGGTAGGTGAAATAAGATGAAAAGACTCAGATATCCATCAGGCGAATATCTATTCAGAAGCACCGATATGGCAGAGGTGGGGGAGCGGATCTCTTCCATTATCGAGAACAACGGACATACCATCATCAAGACGGACCATGAGAACGAGGGGGAGGGAACGCTCTTCATCGCCGTGAACAAGACAAGAAAGGAGATGAAGAAGAAGGAGCACCTCTCCCACATGATCCCCTTCCTGGGTCCCCTGCTGGAGGATGCCTTCCATATAGGGGAGGCTTATGACATCGAATCCAACCGAGTGGGGATAGAAGCATATCTGTGGCCCGTGGAAGATGGCGTGCTGCTGGAGCTTTTTGTCCTCCCATACATGGAACACCTCGACCGCCCAGAGATATTCAAGCTCACCGAGAGCAAAAGCGAGGAAGTGGCAGATTGGTATCTGTGCAACCTCGTGTGGGACGAGCTTTCACCTGCGATAAAGAAAGGGGGCGCGGATCGGATCCAGCGCTACTTATAGGGGCCACTCCAACTCGCTTCCGACCATGATATTCAGCTCTTCCGCCCTTCCAGCCACTATCTCCAGCGTGTAGGCCACCGGTACGGAAGAGGAGTATGTGGTATGCGCTCCTCCACCATCTTCCTCTGGCGGGACCTCGGCGTATATGTCTACCACTCTCTTTTCTCCATCCATGAAGATGATATCTATGGAATAGCTCATGCCCTGCATGTGAAAGGTCCTCGTCGAGCTTGTGGTATCGAAGATGAAGAGCATCCCCCTAGTATCGTTCTCCTCGGTCCCTATGAGGCCCTGGCTCCTCTCCGCTTCTGTGGCGGCGATCCATGCGTCACATACGAATGCGCCATTGTAGTATATCACCGTCTCATTCGAGGGAAGTTCAGAGGGCGTCCACTCCTCCCTTTCGATTGTCTCCTCATCGAACAATATCCACCAAATGCTGGAGAGGACCATGAGAACGACCAGGATGACAGCTATGATGTGATGGGCGTGGAGGCGCATGGGATTACATACACGCTCCTGGTTTAAAAAGGCCTGGGTGGGTCGTAGGGCAAGGGCCATATACATCTGCCCCCTCTTCCCTCCATGGACCTTGAAGGCGTCGTGTTCGACGTGGACGGCACATTGTACGATACCCGGAAGGTGAGCATAGCGGCGGTCCTTCACGCGGAGGAGGAGATGGGTCAACGGCACGGGATCATACTCCCCATGCCGTCGGAGAAGAGGATCGTCGGCATGTTCGGCGAACGCCCCGAAGACATCTTCCGCGCCCTCCTGCCGGAAGAGTACTGGCCCTTCGGGAACGAGTTTCTAGAACTGGTCGGACAGGAAGAGATCAGGCGCATAAGGAAAGATGAGGGAGCACTCTTCCCCGGGGTGCTGGAGACCCTGGGAGAACTGAAGAAGAGAGGATATGTACTGGGCATATATTCCAACGGGCACACCGACTACTTCCGTACCATATTGGAGGTGCATGGGTTATCTTCTCTAGCTCACTTCGCGGCGTGCATCGGTGAACACCCATACCTCCAGAAACCAGGACTATTGGCACTTGTGAAAGACCGACTGGGCGTGCGCAGGATAGCGGTCGTTGGGGACAGATATCATGATGTGGAGGCCGCCCACGAGTTGGGCGATGTGTCCATAGGCGCGAGATATGGGTTCGGAGGGAACGAGATGGAGAAGGCGGATAGGACCATCTCCACCATAGGCGAGTTGTTGACCATCCTCCCTTCACGGAACTAGGATCGCGGCCTCGAACCCACAATACTTCCCAAACGGTCCACGGCCTTTTCCATCAGCTCCCTAGCCCTTCCCCGTCCACCCGTACCATTACTTTTTCTCTTTCTCTCTCTACGACACTTTTATATCAAACATGGCTTTACTCCATTCTCGCCGTGGGCTAGTAGACGCGCTGGAATTGCAAAGCAATTCCGCTTGCCTACCAGCCCCCTCAGTCGCATTCGCTCCTTGTTGGAGGAACCGATGGTTCCTCCCACTGTCGGAGGAACTTCTAGTTCCTCCTATCATCGGCGGAAACTCTGTTTCCGCCAAGAGTGAGCGGAACATCTGTTCCGCTAACATCGTGGGCTAGTAGATTCGTCGGAATCCCTCCAGGCTTCCGCCTCTCTACCAACCCTTCGCTCGTTTCACTCGCAAAGGGCTAGTAGATCAGTTGGTAGATCGCCGCCTTCGCACGCGCCGAGCTGGAATTTGGTTCGCGCCGAAATAGGCGGAGGCCAGGGGTTCAAATCCCCTCTAGTCCATTACCCTATGGCATATATTACCCATGAGGGGTTTTGACAGGCGGAACGCCAGAGGCGTTCTCGTCGCATCAAATCCCCTCTTTGAAACCGACCAAGGGGAGGTTTCGAAGTTGGAGGAAGTTACCTTCCTCCAAACTATTCCACTTTGGCTTGCCCAGTTACCCAATTGCATAGTTACCCGGCTAAAGTGGGCAAAAGGAACGTAGAGCGTTCCTTGTAGTCCATATATTAACCAATTGCATCAATTGACTACGGTTGGAGTATCCGCAGGAATACCTCCGGGCCTGTTATTTCATTCTCACGGATACCGTGGTGGGGCCTGTTTCATCTTTGTACTTCAGCTCGAAGGTCTTGGAATGTGCTTTGATCAGCTGCGATAGCTGTTTTTGTCCGTAGCTTCGGGGGTCGAAGCCAGGGTCTATTTTCAACAGCGCGCTTCCCATTGCTGAGAGGCGTGCCCATCCGTCTTCTTCCATCACCATTTCAAATGCTTCGATAAGTAGCGGGAGCGGTTCTTCCTGTTTCTCGGTCTTCTTGCTCTTCGTTCTTGTTTTGACCGCAGGAGGTTTTTCGTTCCCTTGGGGGGTTATGTTCTCCGTGTACACGAAGAGGTCGCACGCCTTTACGAATGCTTTGGGAGTCTTTTTCTCCCCTATCCCCATAACATATACTCCCTCCTCCCGTATCCTGGTGGCAAGCCGGGTGTAGTCGCTGTCGCTGGAGACTATGCAGAATCCGTCTGCAACTCCCGAGTGCAATATGTCCATCGCATCTATTATCAACGCGCTGTCGGTGGCGTTCTTTCCCACGGTGTACCTGAACTGTTGTATGGGCTGAGTGGCATGTATGTGTATGGTGTCCTTCCATCCGTTCATGTTCGGCGTGGTCCAGTCGCCATATATCCGCCGAATCGTAATTGTTCCCTGTTTTTCCGCCTCCCGTATCATCCTTTCCAGCAGCTTTGGCTGGGCGTTGTCACCGTCCACCAGGAATGCGATGTTGCGTTGTGCTTTTGGTTCCTTGTCTGTCTTTTCTGCCATGTGCTCGCCTAACCCCCCAGTTCCCATCCTACTATTAATCTTCTCCGGCCTTGACGGACATGGGATGGGTGTATAGGACAGTGAGCCTGATCCTTCTTCGCCATTATCCTCTGGCCTTCTAAAACGGCTGTTCTTTCCTCGGCCTGGTCGAACACAACGTCTCGGATAGCACTTTTTTGCCATGTGCATTGCTATTGCACATTTTATACCCAAAGTTTGCAGTTGTAGCACACTTTTTCCAATTAGAAATGCAGTCCGTCCTTGCGTAGTTACCAGGCTAAAGTGGCGTAGGCGGAGTGAACCCACACGCTCAGATGGCAAAGCCACCTCCGGCAAAGGAGTGCAGGGTGTCCTCGGTGAGCGGCTTTGCTTCGTCCACACCCGCTTATTTCGTCTTTTTAAGGAAGATAGCGGCTATAACGGCCGCTACTACCAGTAGTATGCTCACTATGATGTATGACATATTTTCATCGAGGAAGCTCGCCTCTTCTTCTTTCGGGAAGGAGGCGTCGCTGATAGGGCTGGTCCCTGCGGTCACCTCCTCTCTATCGTTATAGCCATCCCCGTCAGTATCTGCCAGTTGGGGGTCTGTGCTGTACAGGTACTCGTCCTTGTTGGTCAGCCCATCGCCGTCATCATCTTCGTTGGCATCCGATGCGTTCTTGGAGTCCAGTCCGTTTGCGTCCTCCCAGATGTCGGGCAGGTCGTCTTCATCGTCGTCATTGTCCTGGCTGTCTACGGTCCCATCTCCATCGGTATCATCCTCCAAAGGAAGGATGCAGTAGCTCTCGCCAGCTGTTACGAGATGATAGGTGGTCTTTCCCGTATCGGTCGGGATGTTCCAACCCATGTTGAATCCCTCTCCAGCCAAGGCCACTCCGGGGTTTATTTCGAAAGAGAACTCGTATACGCCGCTAGCATCGTAGCTGACCTCGGTGTTCCATCCCTCTTTATGATCTCCATTTGAATCATATACACTTGCCCAGAACCTGACTGAATCTGGCATTTCGGCACCCAGGGAGGTTGAAAAAGTTATTACAGCCCTTCCCGTGAGGATCCCGTTCTCTTTGAAGTACAGAGGTGCGTCGAGTCCTATATCATCCGTTCCCGCCACTCTGATAGGAAATCCCATGCCCCATCTGGAAGGGGATGTCTCGGTTATCGTATAATCATCGCCCCCTACATCCGCGGGGTCGTCCGGGTCAGCATTAGCCCACTGACCACCACTGGTGGGAAAATGCCAATATGCATAGTGGCTTCCGCTGCTCGAAGGTACTGCGCCTTCAGCTTCGGCAGGTATTGCGAGGGCGATCATTGGGACCAGGCATCCTAGGAGAAGGAAGGATGTCAGGACCAGTGCTCTTCCTTTTTTGCTGTTCGATGTCTTCGCACTAAAATATTGTTGATATGCCACGTCTTTTTCCTTCATTTTCGCTCACTCCAAAGTATATGAGCGGTTAGTCGATTGGGAGTACTTATACCTTACTTGGCATGGTCTCGCCTCGACCAAATCATCTATTTCGTCTTTTTAAGGAAGATAGCGGCTATAACGGCCGCTACCATCAGTAGTATGCTCACTATGATGTATGACATATTTTCATCGAGGAAGCTCGCCTCTTCTTCTTTCGGGAAGGAGGCGTCGCTGATAGGGCTGGTCCCTGCGGTCACCTCCTCTCTAT
>DAOVJP010000200.1 GCA_030673205.1 Thermoplasmata archaeon | reverse complement strand
CGTGTGTTTTGGAGCGTCAGCGACTGAATACTTGTGTGCTCTCGCTCGATACTGTTACCTTTATTTAACCCTTGCCCGGAGATGCCTACTGCAATATCTCTCCTGTGCTCTTGTGGAAGTCTCTGGTGGGGGAGAGTCGGCCGAATATCTCTTCGCTCATCTCTGTCTTTCCGGTCCTGATATAGTTGGCTAGTTCGTGGCCGACGCCGGGGCCGAGCATGAATCCCTGGCCGCACATGCCGACCCCCATGTAGAACCCCTCTGTGCTGGGGTGGCTGCCTACTATGCCTATACCGTCCGGTGTCATGGGGTAGAGTCCTCTCCATACTCTTCGTATCAATAGGTTCTTGAGCCGTGGGATGAGGTTGACGAGTCTTCTAGCTATCACGGGCATGAATTCGGATGTGGATCGTCGGTCGGTGCCTATGTAGGCGTGCATGGGCGTGTAGCAGAATATGATGGCGCCTGTGTGGGTCTGGCCGAAATAGAAGTTTGCGGTCTTGTCAAGCAATCCTGGTCTCAGGTCGACCATGAGCGGGCCTAGGAAGGGTTTTACTGGCGCGCTTATCCCTGCCTCGTGGCTGTCCGGCTGTATCGGTGTGTCGATGCCTGCTTTTGCGTTCAACTCCTTCGCGTAGGCGCCTGCTGCGTTCACTACCACGTCCGCGGTCCTGGTCCCTTTGTTCGTGTCCACTCCGGTAACGCGTCCTTTTTCCATGACAAGCCCCTTCACATGCGTGTTGAACTCGAAGGTGCATCCGAGGGCTCGGGCCTCTTTTTCCATGGCCTCTATGAACAGCAGGGGCGAGACCTGGCCATCGTCCGGGGACAGGGTGCCGCCCGCCAGACCATTGGGGTTTATGCCCGGGACGGCCTCTATTATCCCATCTTTGTCCAGCCAGTCTATGTTCAGGCCGTGTTCCTTTTGTATGGGGAGGATGCCTTTCAGCGTTCTTTCCTCTTCTTCCCGGTAGACAGGGAAGCAATAGCCCCCTTTCTTCCAACCTATGTCCCTTCCATATCTCTCCTCCCATGTGGAGAATATCTCCAGGCTCTTCCTGCAGAGGGCTATCTTTGCAGGGTCCGCGTGTGTGGCTCTAACGCCTCCTATGGCGGCCTTGTTCTGTCCCTGGCCCACACTGGCGTTCTTGTCCAGCACAAGCACTTCGTATCCCTGTTGGGCGAGGAAGAATGCGGTGGGGGTCCCGACGCTTCCCCCGCCGATGATTATGGCATCGTATCCGGTCATCCCCCTCGTCCCTCCTTCCCTCTTATAAAGGCGTATATCGGCACTTCCTGGGTGAAGGGGCGTTCGACATGTTCCTTCATCTCTTCCTTGTTAACTCCTTCCTCTTTGAACATGTGTTCTATCAATGGGATGCAGGTCTTCCCGCCGCATGGGCCCATGCCCACCCGTAAAATGGCTTTCAGAGCGTTCATGTCCCTTGCGCCGTTCCTTATCTCCTCCCTTATCGCCCCTTTTGTCACCCTCTCGCACCTGCACACGATGACGTCATCATCTTGATGGGAACGAGGTTCTGCTTTTCGTTCCTCTTCGTCGATGATGCGGATCCCAGCGATCAGGTCTGCCTGGTCCCAGGGGACCGCAAGGCTGACAAGTCGGCGGCGGTCCTGCCACTTCGCGTATCTGATGTCAATGATCTCGGCCTGGCCTATACGTTCTCCCTCGAAACCTGCGGTGACCACGTTCATCCCCACTCGTATCGTTCCTTCGGGGAGTTCCCAGGGCACCACCACCCGCGCCGTCCTACCTGTGCTATCATAATTTCTGTCCACCAGGGTAATGGCCAGGCCGGGGCAGATGCATACGCATTTTCCACATCCCACGCACTCGCCGTCGAAGATGGGCAGGTCCTTCATGTTTCCTCCCGGTATGTGTATGGAGTCCTTCGGACATACGGCGGTGCAGGGGTCGCAGGGTATCTCCTGGGTGCATCGGATTATGGGGTATATCCCATTCCGAGGTGTCTTGCTACCAGATGTGGTCATATAGGAGGGCGCGTCCATTGGATGTGTCGGGCCAGGGTCGCTTCTGAGCAGTTCCAGCATATCATCCCATTCGGAGGGGATGTCCGTATCGTATCCCATGTCCGAGAGTATCTTACGTCCCACGATCTTTCCGGAGAACATGGCGGCGGAGGCCTCCGCTATGATGGCCGCATCCCCTGCGGAATAGGTGGAGAGACCGAACTCCTGGGCCTTGGCGGTGAGTTCGTCCACGGAGTTCAATCCCACGGCGATAAGAAGGGTGTCCACATCGAACTCCTTCTCCGTGCCCTCTATAGGCTGGAACCCCCTGTCTATCTCGGATATGATGACCTTCTCGACCTTCTCCTCTCCTTCCACGCACACCACGGTATGTGATGTGTAGATGGGGACTCCCAACCTTCGCAGTTTATCCAGATGGACCTTGTATCCGCCACAACTTGGGAGGGCCTCGGCGATGCCTGCCACCTCCATCCCGGCCTGGATGGCGTGATAGGCGGTTATGAGCCCCACGTTCCCGCCTCCTAGGATGAATATGCGCTCCGATGCCTGTACAAGATCACGGTTGACCAGGGTCTGGAACGCGCCTGCGCCATATACTCCTGGGAGATCGCCTCCCGGGAATGCCAGGGACTTTTCCCGGGCGCCGGTGGCTATCAATATGTGGTGGGGAGCGAGGAGCGTGTATACGCCATCCCGCACCACCCCCACCTTCTTGTCCGAGAATACGCCCACCACAGGGGAATTGAGCCACACCTCCACTGTCCCATACCCTTCTAGTTCCTGGGCTAGGTCCTTGCCTATGTTCATTCCCCGCGAACCCGCGTAACAGTCCTTGATGGAACCGAAGAAGTTGTGGGTCTGGAGACTGAGCTTTCCCCCCAGTTCCAGTTTGTCATCTACGATCATCACATGGACATCCATGCGCCCGAGCTCTATGGCCGCCGAGAGGCCGGCGGGGCCTCCTCCGACTATGAGAACGTCGATCTCCATCTCTGGGGCTTGGCTCACCGGAGCTATGGAATCGTCTTCGGGAAGCTCGGGAAGACCCTGTATGGGGTCCACTTTCATCCCCTCCTTTATCTCGGTGATGCAGGCCTTCACGGGAACGCCGTCGGCCAGTACGAGACATTGGGCGCATTGACCGTTGGCACAGAATATGCCCTGGGGTGAGTTATCGACAACGTGTCGTCCGAATACCCGTACTCCGTTTGAAAAAAGAGCGGAGGAGATGACCTCTCCCTCGAGAGCCTCCATGCTCCTGCCGTCGAACGTGAAACCAATGCTTTTTCTCTCCGGGATGTCCAGAATAGGATGTTCTTTGAGACGCATCTTTGCTCCTCTTCTCCTATCCGGCCCATGACCGAGGGTAAGATAAAGATTATCCTCGGAGTGGAAAGACCCTCGTTTGCGCCTGTCCTATAACATGTCCGCAAATTCCCCGGCCAGTTCCGGGTGCCTCTCCTGAATGACCCGTAGTATGTTACCCACGCTGAGCTTGTCAACCCCGACCTCGGCTAGCGTCTGGATTATCTTGTCAAAGGTCTCGTCGCTGATGGTGACCAGCTTTTCCTTCGCTATCCAATCGCGGAACAATCCGTTCTCCAGCTTCTTCCGCCACCTCTTCTCATATAGTT
>DAOVJP010000086.1 GCA_030673205.1 Thermoplasmata archaeon | reverse complement strand
TAGGAGGGCGATCCCGTATCCCGGGTTCTCATGGAGGAAATTATGCCATATGGTGCAGTTCTCCACGCCCTCCAACTTTATCCCAACATCACTAGCTCCTACGCCGCCTCCGGTAACATTGAAATTGGTCATATTCACCCAACCAGCGATGATGTGGACAACAGTCCCACTGCCACCCCCATCAATGATCGTGGCCTGATGATCCACTCCCAAAAGACTCAAGCTCTTTGCTATCACTATACTCTCATTATACACACCAGGCTCGACCCGAATGGTAGCTCCCGCAGTGGCGGCATCTATGGCCGCCTGTATCGTTTGATAGTCGGCTGGCCCGTCGTCATCAACAGTTATAGGACCTCCCCGCGTGCCCATGCGTCTACGTGCTCCCCCATCCACTGGCAGAGGGCCTCCTTGGAGCTCGTCACTAACCCCATTCCACCCTGTGGTCTCAAAACGGACCATTACGGTGTTGAGCCCCGACATGATACTCGTTATGTCCACCATGGCTTCAAGCCTTGCGCCGGATACATAGGCCTCGGCGGCTATTCCCGAAGGCTGCCATATTCCCGCTGTCTCCTGGTATACCGTAGTGCGCTCTACAGAGCCTCCTTTCCCCACTATATCTATCTTGTAGCGCTGCAAGAGATGGGATATGTATATGGTTGTGCGGTCCTCGCCCCCTTGCCTTGGAATGATGACCACTGGAGGAGCTGCCCCCGGGGTACCATTGGAAGGAGGCGGTTCCCCGCCCGGGTCTTCACCTGGGCCAGGGGTTGTCGAGCCCCTTGGGGCCAGCGGAAGGTTGGTGCCTGCAAGCATCGTTCCTTCGACCTGAAGATAGAAAGCCATGGAGCCAATGGAAGTCGCGACTTGCGCCTCTTCTATGTTCCTATCTTCGTCATCCAGATCCCCCACATCATCTATGTAGCTGGTCTTATTCTGGGCATTGGCCCAGTCGCCGAAGAGCCCATCCATGATTATTGCCGTGGTCAGTTCATTTCCGATGGACAGATATGGTCCAATCTGATGTTCCACATAGACCCTAGCACCATTCGCAGATACGTCCTCCGTTCTTATTGGGGAGAGGCGAAAAGATACCCCAATGGCGCTACCGACAAGATCGGCGTTCAGTCGTATCTCCACCATCGTTCCTCCGGACACGGTAAGCGGTAGAGTTTCCACCAAACCCAATGTGATGTCTTGGGAAGAAACGGTTCCCTCATGGGAGAATTGCATATCTGCCACGGTCACATCGCCCCCGGAGGCATAGAGCCGCATGGTGGCAACCTCACCAACCCCCTGTGGGAAAGTGTTCGCAGGCTCCACTTTGATGTTGAGCACCGGCCCATCCGAGCGTAGCAACAGTCCAGTGTCCGAATATTGTTCCTTCCCATCATAGTAGTGGTTGGCCTCTACAGCTATGCTGTAACTGTCATCTTCCATGCCCAACGCGTTGGTTGGGATGGCCAGTTCAAGGCCGCCGTCTCCCACAGCATATGGGGTTTTTGATGCAAACAATTTCCATCCGTTCCAATCGTCACGTTCCCTGGGCAGATCTGTCTTGTGCGACTGGTCAAATCTAAAGAGCTGCGAGGAGAGGGCCTCAGGGCGTTCCCCCTGTATGCGAAGCAGATAATCCCCTCCCATACCTCTTCCTTCGAAGCCAGTTGCGGTGGAGTCGTCCACATCCAGGAACACAACTATGCTATCTATCTCCCCGCTCGTTCCACTGAACACTGGGCCTTGGAACCTAATAAGAATAAACAGGCTCGTGTCGCCTAGATAGCTCTCCCCCGAAACAAGGTCCACTTCTCCAAGAGCAGCATCTCCCGGGGCGTCGAGGTATGTGTTTGCTCCAAGCGCGCCCCAATCTGCGAAGGAACCGTCTATGTCTATCGGCACATATGTATCCTCTTTTGGTAGTGAGAAGAACAGCACAGTGGAGGACCCGGCAGCCAATATCAGGATGACCAGCGCTAGCACGACGAAGAACTCTATTCCTCTACCCCTCTTGCCATATGCGGTAGGGCGAGGCGTCTTTACGGTTATTACGCTAGCGACCCTGCCGTTCGTAAGACCATTACCATTCGTAAGACCATTACCATTCGTAAGACCATATCCATTGGTCAGACCATTACCATTCGTAAGACCATTACCATTCGTAAGACCATTACCATTGGTCAGTCCCTTTTTCCCTCTAGTCCTCATCAAGCCGGTGCCATTTGTAAGGCCACGGCCATTTGTAAGACCCTTCCCCGTGATCGCTTTCTTCCCTATATCCCTATCAACATTCGCTCCGGCTTCTCCCACCTCTACTTCAACCCCTACCTCCCCATCTACCATCTCCCCAAGCTCGGTCAGAATGACAAGCTCTTCCTCCTCTTCAGGAAGGGGCTCGGGGGCAGATGGGGGTTCTTCCGTCACAAACTTGGCATGGCATTTGGGACACTCAGAAGCGCTGCTGGACACGGTGGTCGCGCACAGCGGACAGGCAAATACCTCTTCTTGTGCGTCGACGGTTTCATCTTCCACTCCCTCTTCCACAACCTCTTCGAGGAGAGCGTCCAGCATGTCCGACAGTTCTTCTTCCTCCACCACTTCCGATTTTTTCGCAATGGGGCTGGGAGGTGTGGGGGCATGACTGGAAGTACGGGGGCTGACAGAAGATTGAGAATGTGGTTTAGTCGGAGGCGAAGGGTGTGCAGGCTCATCTACGTCCTCTCCCACCACCTCATCTTCCAAGCCTAACAGCATGTCCAGAAGCTTATCCTCCTCCGAGGGCTCCTTGGCCATCTTAGAGGTTCCAGGCGAAGAGATCATTCCTCCCAGAACGCCTTCCATGGACCTCTTGTAACTCTCCGCGGCCTTCTCATGCTCTCCTATGGCAGTATAGGCCTCCGCCTTGGCATTCCAGAGCCCATCGAACTCCGGGTCTACCTGCTCCACCTTGTCATAGCACTCGATGGCCTCCTTGCTCCTTCCCATGCGGGACAAGGTCGCTCCCTTAGCAAACAGGTTGTTGGCATCCATGGGGTTGGATTGAAGCCTCCGATCGTATACCGCTAGAGCCTTGAGATCCTCGGCCTTGGTGGCCTTCTTCTTGTGGAAATCTATTCCACATTCATAGCACTGTGTGTCATAGGCACTGAGGATGGTTCCACACACTGGGCATTCCATCTCCTCTGCGATCAAGGTTTCGGAGAGCTCTTTCTCCTCCAACGCCTTTAGATCCTCCTTCTCCAGCGCAGATTTTATCTTCTTCGCGGAGCTCTTTCCTATCTTGGGAACCTCGGATAGTATCTCTATGGATGCCTCTGCGATCTGATATATGGTGTGGAAACCCGCAGAATAAAGCGCCTTGGCCTTGAGCGGCCCAACACCCGGTATCTTCAGAAAGTGATGGATGGATTCCTCTTCGCTCAGGGGCTTCTTGGAGTCGTACATCTCCAGGGCCTCATTGGTGAAATGTCGGCCACATGATTCACAGAGATAATGCCCTTCAAGAGGAGCACCGCACAGCGGGCACTCTGGCTTGGGAGGGAACGCGCTTACTTTGAAAGAGCCTCCGCACTCCCTGCAATTGAGAACGACCCGCATATGGGACCCACAATCTGGACATGACTTCTTACGCGTGTTCCTCTCCTCCTTTCACCATTCCTTCAAGTTATTGAACCTCATCATCTTCCATGCTGCCCCTATATCTTCTTCTTTTTATAGAGTACCTTGTCGCATATTTCCCCGTTCTTTCTAGCATCTTCGAACTCCGGGTCCAGCTCCAGAGCCCTATCATAATCGGCTTTTGCACCCTCATAGTCCTTCATCTCGAAAAGCACGTTTCCCCTCTCAAAAATAGCGTCGGGATCGTCGGGGTTCTTCTCAATGAGCGTGTTGTAACAGACCAAAGCCTCTTTCGGCGACCCAAGATCGAAAAGTATCCCTCCCTTCTCGAAAAGGGCGTCCGAATCGCCAGGGGATAGTTCCAATATCTTCTCGTACACGGTCAATGCCTCGCTCAATAGCTCGGCCTCATTCAGCAGGAACCCTTTTTCGAACATGGCATCTAGGCTTTCTGGCTCGAACTCCAATATCTTCTCGAAGGCTTTGAGCGCATCATCATATTTACCCGTGTCCTCCAGGGATTTGCCAAGAGAGAACCAAGCATCGAAGGAGCGGCTGTTTATCTGGATGGCTCGTGTGAAAGCGTTCACCGCATCCTTTTCCTCCCCCAAATTGAACAATACGCTCCCCTTCAGATACCATCCTTCATCTTTATCGGGGATGAGAGAGGTCGCTCTCTCGAATTCTTCCAACGCCTTCTCATAGTTCTTCTTCTTAACAGCCTTCTTCCCCCTGCTGATAAACTCTTGATAATCGAAAACGTCCACTGCATCACCTTCTACATGCGCGTAAGACGCGCTCTTTGGTACTTCCCTAACCTCTCTCTTCTCAACTTTCACACTCTTCAATGTCACCGGAGCTTTCTTCTTATGTACTGGAGAGTGGGTCATCGTCTCTTCTCTCTCTTCCACCATCTCCTCCTCTGCCGGAGGGGGTTCCTGGGGAACGGGCGCCGCTACTTTGGGAACCTTTCTCTTACGCCCATACACCTTGGCTCCTATTGGCTTTGGTTCAGAGATCACGATACCCGCGCTCAACGCTTCCTCTTCCCTGTTCCTCTTCCGCAATTCTATCTCGGCTAGGCGCTTGTCACGGATAGCAGGTTCGAACCCGGGATTCAGTGATATCGTCTTGTTAAAGGATTCTATGGCCCTTTCATGTCTCTCCAGCTTGTATAGGGTTCTTCCGCGGTTGTACCACACCTCTGCATAGTTCTTTGACAACGAAAGGGCCTTCTCGAAGTGCGCTAGAGCCTCCTCGAACTTCTCCATATCCAGAAGAGCGCGTCCTTTGTTGTTCCATGCTTTTATGTACCCCGGATCCAGGGAGAGAGCGGTGTTGTAACAACCCAAAGCCTTCTCGTGTTCCCCCATCTCCACAAGCAAGTTGCCTTTGTTATTGAGCGCGTCTTTATAGTGTGGATCGAGCTTGAGCGCTTTGTTGAGACATTTCATGGCATCCTGATATTTCTTCAGTTTAGTGAGAGCTATTCCTTTGTGGCACCATGCCTCCTTGTAGTCCTTCCTTATTCCCAGAGCCTTGTCATGGTATTTCACCGCCTCCCCATGCCTCTGCTTCCTCCGCATGATTATCCCCATGTTGTTCCATGCCACTTCGTTCCTGGGATTGAGTTGGACCGCCTTCTTGTAATGCTCCAATGCAGCATCTATATCGCCTTTTTTATATAAATCGTTACCTAATTTCATCTCCTCTAAGCTCGGATCTTTCTTTCCCGCCGCCAATAGCGTCGCCGATATGAGGAGGTAGTCCTTCACTTTCTCATCACCTTCGCCTGAAAGGTTGGTATGTGCCGCGGGCGTGGCTCGAACACGCGACTTCAAGATCTTCAGTCTTGCACTCTCCCAGCTGAGTTACCGCGGCATTTTGCTGCGCAAAATCCCGCTAAGTCGCAAGCGTTCGCTTGCTCCTACCGCGAAATGCTGTACATTTCGGGGCACATGGAATGTTGCTTTCCACCAGTGCCGCGGCATCATGCGTCTGGTCAACGCCATTGGTGTCGGAGGAACAGATGCTCGCTCCTTCGATGGCATACCGTGTATCCCACCTAGTGTTGGAGGAACATGGTTCCTCCCACATTCGAGGAACTTTTTGTTCCTCGAACATCGGAAGCATTCGCTTCCTCCTATGACGTTTCTTTTCGCTTTACCACCCTCCTACTAAGACAACGCTGAGACATGTCTCATAGAGGGGGGGCACACTACGCATAATAGCCAAGGAATAAAAACGTTGCGGAAAGAAGAACAGTCTGTCGAAGGCTTCGTCGGACCCATGCCCCCTGCCTATCCTCTACACCCTCCAGTGTTCAGAATATGAACCCGCCGATGTTGTCTGAAAAGAAGAGATTAATATACGGCTCCTCTGTTTCATGCAAAAAGGTATAGCTGTAAGCCTCACCATCTATTCGGAAAGCCATGTCCATCCTTATAGTGTATGGGTCGAAATGGGTATTGTCCCCAAGATCCTTTCCTGTGACAGATAGAGAAGGAAGGGACCTACGCTCCCATGCTTCCACATCGGAACTCTCATACACCCTCACAGCCACAACATCCCCCGTTGAATTTATGAGAC
>DAOVJP010000210.1 GCA_030673205.1 Thermoplasmata archaeon | reverse complement strand
GCTATTTCGATGGAGGCGCCCACCTGCTTCGCCAGGTCCATCGTCTGTTGGAATCGTTTTCCCGCATCCTCCCATTTACCTCGCTTCGTCAGAAGATTCCCTGCCCGTATGTTCGCCTCCATCTCCAGATGCTTGTCGCCCCTGACGTGTGCGGTGTTCAACAGTGTGCCGACGAACATGAGGGCATCAAGCCATTTTCTGCTCTTGTCCAGCACATCCACTATCTTTAGGTTGATATCCGCCCATGTATTCCCCTCCTTGTGCATGTCCACTCTTCTGTTGACCACGGACAGAGCCCTCTTGTATGCATCCAGGGCAGCCTCGAAATCATACTTCGCAAATGCCTCCTCTGCGGCCTTTAACTCTTCATGCAAGGGGTCTGCGATCATCGTTCTACATCATAGGCTGGAGGTATAGATAATAGTTGTGGATAAGAATTTGTACAAATGTCCAAGTAGCCGTGCAGCTTTGAGCAATTATCTCCAAAACCCTTTTCACCCCTGCGTCCTTTCCCGTCACATGGAGTATTCCGACGCCACAAAGGAACTGCTCAACGGAGCAGGTGCCAGCATTGGAGATCACATATCAGTGACAACACGAGGCGCCGTCCAAAGGGGCATGGTCATGCCCCGGCACATGTTCACTGGGCCGGATATACTTGTCCTTAAACTTTCCAGCGGCTACAACATCGGCCTGCGCATCGGGGAAGGCACCACTCTGGTCCTCATCGAGGAGGCCAAAAAGGAGGAACGGCCCTCTTCTACCCCCCCTGGCACGGGCCTACCTCCTGTAGCCTTCCTCAGCACAGGGGGCACCATAGCCAGCTACGTGGATTATCGCACCGGAGCGGTACACCCCGCCGTGGAGGCACAGGACCTCTTGTTCACCGTACCGGAACTATCTGACCTATGTGAGGTGCGCAGCACTGTCCTATCCTCCATTCTCTCCGAGGACATGGATGTGGCGCTCTGGCAGGAATTGGCCAACGCCATTGTACTTGAGTTCGAGAAAGGCGCAAGGGGCGTGATCGTTCCCCACGGAACGGATACATTGGGGTATACTGCAGCCGCCCTCAGCTATATGCTCACGTCTCTCCCTGGTCCCGTGGTCCTGGTGGGGAGCCAGCGCAGCAGCGATCGCCCCAGCAGCGATGCCACCATGAATCTCCTGGCCGCCACGAGGGTGGCTTTAGCCCCTATAGGGGAGGTTGTGGTGGTCATGCATGACTCTAGTAGCGATGACCGATGCGCCATACATCGTGGCTCTCGTGTGAGGAAGATGCACACCTCCCGGCGCGATGCTTTCCAGTCCATCAACACGCTTCCCCTGGGCTATGTAGAGGGGAAGGAGGTGACGATATTGGAGAAGGTAAGGGGGCTGGAGAAAAGAGCGGCGGCCGATACTCGGATGGAGCCGAATGTGGTGTTGGTCCACGCCTATCCTGGCATCACCCCGGCGCGATTTTCCGGTATGACATCGGGGGCGAAGGGCGTGGTCATAGCGGGGACAGGTCTGGGACACATCTCTTCCGATATAGTGCCCGTCATATCCAAGCTTGTAGCCGGGGGCGTGAGGGTTGTGATGACCAGCCAGTGCCTGTGGGGCAGCACCAACCTCAACGTGTACAGCACGGGCAGGGAGCTTTTGCAGGCGGGGGTGGAACCCTGTGGCGACATGCTGCCCGAGACCGCCTTGGTCGAGCTCATGTGCAGACTGGCCCGGCAGCCAGGGAAGAGGGGCACCGACGCAGGTCACAGGAGAGAGAGGCATGAGTGAGCGATCGCTCGTCTGTGGCATAGAGATACATCAGCAGCTGGACACACACAAACTGTTCTGTGAATGTCCTGGTGAACTATCAGTATCCTACACAGGGGAGATGGTGCGCCGTCTGCGCCCGACACAGAGCGAGCTTGGAGAGATAGATAGGGCCGCGCTCATGGAGGCTCAGAAAAAACTCTTGTTCAGATACATGATACCTACCACTGTATGCCTTGTAGAGCAGGATGAGGAGCCACCACACCCTGTGAATCCAGTGGCCCTGGGAACCGCCCTCCTCTTCTCCATTATGGTCCACGCCACCCCGGTGGACGAAGTGCACTATATGCGGAAGATAGTTGTGGATGGCAGCAACACCGCGGGATTCCAGCGCACCGCCCTCATAAGCCAGGGAGGGCACGTTGAGGTCGAGGGGAAGAAAATAGGGATCCAGAGCATTTGTCTGGAGGAGGACGCCGCCCGTCCCATAGAACGGAAGGGAGGGGAGAGCGTGTACAACCTGGATAGGCTGGGCATACCATTGATAGAGGTGGCTACGGACCCGGACATAGACAGTCCGGAGATGGCCCGCCTTGTGGCAGAGCACATAGGTATGCTCCTGCGGGCCACTGGAAAGGTCAGAAGAGGCATAGGCACTATTCGCGAGGATCTCAACATATCCATTCCCGGGGGAGCGAGGATAGAGACGAAGGGCGTACAGGAATTGCGCCTTATATCGACGTACGTGAAGGAGGAAATGGCACGCCAGGAGCGTTTACTGGCCGCCAAAGAGGAATTGTTGAAGAGAGGAGGAGCGATAGGGGAGCCTGTGGATGTGACCACACTCCTCAAGGACACCGGTTCTAAAGTGCTCCGCAGAGCCCTGGACAAGGGAGGGGTGGCCATGGCCCTCGAGTTACAGGGCTTCGCCGGCCTCCTGGGCTCTTATCACGATGGAAAGAAATGCCTGGGCACCGAGCTGGCAGGATACGCCAAAACCGCAGGCGTGGGCGGGTTGTTCCACACCGACGAGCTGCCTGCCTATGGCGTGACCCAGGAAGAAGTGGATGCCATTCGAGACGTGATGGGGCTGGGAGCACAGGACGCCTTCGTTCTGGTGGCTGATGAACCAAAGAGAGTGGGGTTGGCAATGGAGCGGGTGATCGAAAGGGCCAAAATGGCCCTGAAAGGAGTTCCGGAGGAGACCCGAGACCCATTACAGGATGGAACGACCAGATACAACCGCCCGCTGCCAGGGAAGGCTAGGATGTACCCGGAGACGGACATTCCTCCGGTCCTTATAACGGAAGAGAGGTTGGAAAGGCTGGCGGAGAGCCTGCCCGAAATGCCATGGGAGAAAGAGGAACGGCTCGTCTCTGAATATAGGTTGAGCAAAGAACAGTCGCACCAGATAGTAGCGGAGGGCGTGGATGGGGATCTCGAGAGTGTAGTGAAAGAACTCAAGGGCATGGCGCCAAGCTTCGCAGCCACTACGATGGTGGCCTATGCTGACCTACCCTATTCAGTGCGCAGAGATGCACTGGCGAGAGTGAACAAGGGGGAGGTGGCCAAGGAGGCGGTGGCCAAAATTCTGGATGACATCCGGAAGAAGCCGGGCACAACACCCGAACAGGCCATCTCCGATCTGGACCTGGGGGCCGTGGACGAGGAAGAAGTAAAGAGGCGCATCGAGGCAATAGTGGCCGAGCGCATCGATCTCGTCAAGGAACGGGGGTCGGGGGCGGTGGGTCCCATCATGGGCATTGTCATGCGGGAGTTCCGCGGCAGGGTGGATGGAGAGAGGCTTAGCCAGATGG